>NZ_JADYVV010000043.1:0-75934 GCF_020194035.1 Bradyrhizobium sp. BRP56 | reverse complement strand
TCTACCGGTTTGGTCGCCACCATCACCCGGACCGCACCCGACGGACCAATCACCGGTTCGCCTTCAGTGCCTGAACGATCGACGCAATCATCGTCGGGTCCGCACCACGACCGGCCCGGATCGTGATTCCGTCGACTTCGATCTCGATGATCCCGGCATCGCAACGGCGAGCCCGGGTATCCGCCTTGGCCTTGCAGCGCACCGCTTTGCGCTCCCGGCCAACAGCGGTCGCCGGCATCGCAGCATCTACCACCGCCGGCACAAACTCTACTTCTTGCTCTTCGGAACAATCGACCGCAGCTTCTCGCAACTGACGGCGCCAGCCAAACAACTGCTGCGGCGACAAACCATGCCGTCGAGCCACGGAACACACCGAGTCGCCGCTCGCCACGATCTCCGCAACGATCCGCGCCTTGTCCTCGTCGCTCCACTTCCGCCGACGGCCAGCTCCGGTGAAGACCTCAAGCCGTCGCACCGGCTCCGTGATAGCACTATGCACTGTGTCCATTCTAAGCCTAACGGTCCAAACCGATCCGCAGACTCGCAGATCACCCCGTCATCCGGTAGGTGGCCGCGGAACAGCGCTTACGATATATTTCAGGTGGGCAATGGAGAATGAAGCGCTCAAACGGGGCCGCAGTATATCGGTAGTGTTACGGCTCGTCTGACGGTCCCTTGCTGGGGCTCCTCTCCAGCTCGTCCCGCGTCCTTCTGGAGCCTTCCAGCACAGCCTCGCTTGCGGCCAGGACGCGGAAGCTCCGCTCCATCTGCTCCAGAAAGCGCCGCGTGAAATCGTCCTTGGTCGCCTCCTTGGCCCGCCTATAGTGCTCCGCCATCTCCGCGTAATCGTCGGCACTCATACCGTTATATGCGGCTGAACATAGTAACGTTCCTAGGCTTCGGGGTCGGCGACGAAGAAGGTGTTGGGAACGACGCCTTCGAAGCGTCGTTAGCAACGTGCCGCTCCTCGGTAGAGCGGAAGTGGCAATGAAGGTGCTCCGGCTCTTGCCCCCGAAGACTCGGGGCACATGTCGAGCGGCGGCCCGGCTGGCACCTCGCCAGGGCCGCCGACGCGGCCCCAGCCAGTCCCCTCGCTGGGGCCGTTCTCTGCGTCGATTACGACACCACTTCTGACATGCCTAAGTAAATATGGAAATGAATATTCGGGCGCACACTGGCGCAGTGTTCAGGCTCAGTCACCACGACGGCGTCGAGCGCAGCTTCATGGCGTTGGCGGCGGTATCGTTCGTAGCGCTCATCGTAAGCGTCGGCCTCCGTCGATCTGGGCCTGTCATCTCATGATTGATCCAACCGCCTTGGCCTCAGCGAGAAACCCACTCGCTGGGGCCGTTTCTTTAGGGCGCCCTTAGTCCTTCGTATCGACGTTCTGAGGAGCGGGGCTGCTGTCGGACTTCACCATCTCCAGCTTGATCTGCCTCAGTTTGCCACTCAACCGACGCAACCTGGCTCGCGCCCGCTTAGCTGGCGTATTGAGTTGGGTCCCACGGTCCGTTTCTTCGCCATACCTGTTTTGCTCTTGCGGAAAAGGCTCATGCGTCTTGCGGCCGATGAAGGTGTCGGGCGGCGTGTTCTCGGCCAGAATCTTGATAGAATGCCGAACTGTGCTGCGCGCCTCATCAGCGAGCTTTTGAAGCCACGCTTGGTATTCGGCAATGTCGCACTGATCGGCCATAGCCGCGCTCCCTCCTCAATGCAGGCGGGAGCACTCTTTGTCTCTCAGCCACCGGCACCCACGGGCAAAGCCTTGGCCGGTGATGCTTCATAACGCATGGCGGGCGGGTTAGTTTACTTGTGAACATAGGCAGATGATAATTTAGGGTAGGTTTTTAATCCTGGGCCGGTTCGCTTTGAGTAGAGGGTAGAGCCGTGAGTTCCAAACCAGATACTCGCGTTGCCGAGCAGTACCTGACTTGGGCATTAGAGGAGCTTGCGAAACTCGGCTGCCATCCCCAAGCCTCTCTCCACGCTCGCATGGCTTTGAACTATCTGCTCGGCGGCAGCGAAAGTGTGCCCTGGCGCTTTAACGAGAGCGCAAAGCGGTTTCGCGACAAGGCCGATGAGGCCGAGCAGCTAGCGATGGTGGCACACACCGCAAGCCGCCGTGACACCCTGCTCAAGATCGCCGAAAGCTACCGTCTTACGGCTGAGCAGATGGAGCAATCGTCTGTAAACGTGACAAAGCGGGACAAAAATTCAAACTGAGACATTATCGAATTTAGACACGTGTCAAGTCGAGGTAATCCGGGAGAGCGGTCTAAATTGCTGAGGTTTCCCGATAGACTCGACGACGCTCCCAGCCAGTCGCGCGCTGAAGATGTGGTCCGTGGAGGATCGCATCCGGGAAGAAGCCCTGACGCCGCTAGCCCCCGTCGGGGCTTCTTGCTGCTTTACGCCGGCTCAGAATGTACGAACGCCGCCCGCTTAAAATGCATGCGGACGGCGCCGTCTAGCCCCAGGAGGATCTGCAAAATCCTGGCTAAGGTAAGTCTGCACAAAGACTTAGAAAGTTTAATACCTCTGAAGGGGTAGCGCTGGCCGTCGGAACGGCGCCGCGCCCACGCTTTTGCGCACCCGGCGTGGTCTCTGCCGATCGCGCTGTGTCAGGCGAACAGGTCTTTGCCCGGCTGCAGCATCCTCACGAACGTCCCGCTCTCGTGATACTCGAGCCAGCCCTGATCCTTGGCGTACTGCGAGCCGACCCAGTATTCGGCCGGCGTCGCCTTGTCCTGGTAGATCATCGGATAGTTGATCTTCTCAATGTAGATCCGGCCGTCCTGGATCGGTTCAAAGGCGCGGGCGTGCTCCATGATCCGGCGGGCAGCCTTTCTCCGGGTCCGCCCAGCGCCGGTCTTCCCTCATCTTCATCGTCGATTTGCGCAGCATAGATGTGAGGGGTGTGAATCTGGCTTTCGGCCGGACGGTGGCTATCAAACGTCGCGCCGCAGGGACAGCGCATCAGCGACGACGGCTGTTGAGAAGGGAGCTTTTCGCCGCGGTCCCACATGCCTGCTTGCGCGCGATCCAGTCGCGATGATCGCGCCTGGAAGTCCGCCTCGGCCAAGGTCGGCAGCAACTCGCCCCATGCTGCTTCGAACCCCGCGCGCACGTCGTCGAACGTCGAGGCCGGGGCCGCCGGTCGACCGATCGCAGCCTTGATAGAAGCCGCATTTCCATTCCCATTGGTCAGCGTGGTTCGGCACGCCGGTGCGCAGTCCGATCGCCCCGACGCGGACGTCGCCATGAAAGACGTCCCATTTCTCCCGGACGGCTTCCTTGTCGCGCCCGGCGCGTGAGCTCGGTCACGGCTCGTCTCCGATCGGGCAGCGCTGCCACAGCTGCAGCGGCTCCGCGGCCAGGCGCTTGCCAGCCGTGCCACTTCACGCAGCGCAGGCGACCGGCGAGATGGTGCACCCTGGTGGTCGGAACGTGGCGCAGTCGGCCAGGTCGACCGCGCGCGGTGTCTTGCATCGCAAGCATTTATCTCGAGCCACGGATAGCCGGCATTGATAGCCTGGTCAATCGAGGGCGACGGGTCGACCGGGCCACGCCACTGGTATGTCTGGCCACCTGATGGTCGGTCTGCCATTGCTTGCCTTCATACTCTATGCTGAAACGCGCTGGACGAAACTAGCCCAGCGCGGCATTCATGCTTCAATCAGCCGACGCGGTTTTGCTGCTCGTGAAGCCTAGCAGGCAATTGATGCTGGCGAGGTTCGATTTGACCAATCATTTTGACGAAATGGCTGCTGTGGTGGATTGGCTCGACTGCTGCCGGAGCCACGACCTCGAGGCGCTGCTCGACCTTTATGCCGATCAAGCTCGGCTCGAGTGTGCCTGCGAGGGCAGTCGGATCAGCGGCCGTTCCGCGCTGGCGGATTATTGGCGGCCGAAGCTGTCTACGGTGGCCGCGGACGCCTTCGGGCTCGAGGAGATCACGCCGCAGGACGACGGGGTGGTGCTGGATTATCTGAGCTATGAAGGCAAGCGGGTTCGGATCATGTTTGTATTCGATGCCCTTGGCAAGATTTCGCATATGCGGTGCGCCCCGTCTTCGCGGTGATGACGCGTCCTCATCGCGCGACATGGTTCTGGAGTGGAATCCGGCAACGCACGATGGTCTGGCCTTGCTCGCGGACCAGCTGCAGCGTTCCGTCGAGCGCGCGCACCCGTTCGTGCATGCCGATCAGGCCTCTCCCGAAGGTCAGGTCCGGCGGCAGGCCAGTGCCGTCGTCCGAAATCTCGAGCTGGATTTGATCGCCGTTGACGGTCGCCGCGACGCCCATCGTGGTCGCGTGAGCGTGCCGGAGCGCATTAGTCACTCCCTCCTGGATAACGCGGTACGCGGTTTGCGAGAGCAGGGCATCGAGCTCATCCAGCCGATCGTCGAGCCGGGATGTCACGCGGAGGCCGGGCGCTTGGGATCGGGCGTTTCGCAGCAACGTCTGTACGCTTGCGGCTAGTCCAAGATCCGCAACATAAAGCGGGCTCAGTCCCTCCAGGACGCGCCTGTTAGCCTGTTGCAAGGCTTCGGCTGCGCTGAGGATGCCATGCGCCGGCGAACCCGGCTCGGGCGGGCCCTCCGCCTCGGGATCCGACAGCGCGGTAGCGTTGGCGCGGATCGCGAACAGAAGCGGGCCCATCTCGTCATGTAGCTCCCGGGCGAGCTCGCGGCGCTCCTCGTCCTGCACGGCGACGATCTTGCGCAGCAGGTTCCGATTGTCTTGGCTAAGCCGCCTCAGCGTTACTGCAAGCTGATTGGCTTCCGCACAGCTCTTGCGGATCTCCGGAGGGCCGGCCAGCGGAATGGCGGCATCGTAATCGCCGTTTCGCATCCGGGTCAGTCCGGCGCCGAGCTGAGCCAGCGGCCGAAGCGCCGCGCCGGTCGTGAAATAGGCGCTCAGCGCGGCGAGCAGCATCAGCGCCGAGCTCGACGAGACGATCGCAACGAAGCCCGCCCATTTCTCCTCGATGTCCGGCGACAGATCGGGACTAAAGACGATGTCCCCGACATGCGTCACCCCGATCCTGATCGGATGCGTGGAGCCGAGCTCGGGAACCTTGAGCAGGGCGGTGAACCACGCGGGAATGTTGCCGTGGTGGCGGTCCGCCGCGCTGCGCTGCGGCCGCGTTCCAGGCGGCACGAATGCGATGGTCTCGGACCTCCCGAGCTTGTCTGCGAATGCGTCGAGGGTTTGCGGCGGGTTGCCGGCAACTGCGAGCGCGGCATTCAGCGCATTGGCCACCCGCTCGGCGGAGCGCGCGGCCTGGGCGTTTTCATTCTCGAACTGCTCGGGGGAGACGATCTGCAGGGCGAGGCCGCCGAGCAGCAAGGCGCCGACCACCATCGCAGCCATCGGCAGCAACAGCCGGGCACGAAGTGAGAGGTGGTTCCAGAATCTGTTCCAGAGTCTTGCCACGTCGGGCTCCGTTCAGCGATTCTTCTCTTTCAATTTCCGCGCGAAGTTCTATCAAAGGCAGGGGAGAGAATGATGCACGATACGTCCAAATCGTCCATGAGAGTATTGATCGTCGACGATCACCC
Organism: Bradyrhizobium sp. BRP56; assembly: GCF_020194035.1. Lineage (NCBI taxonomy): Bacteria > Pseudomonadati > Pseudomonadota > Alphaproteobacteria > Hyphomicrobiales > Nitrobacteraceae > Bradyrhizobium > Bradyrhizobium sp. BRP56. The sequence continues at coordinate 70,371 of NZ_JADYVV010000043.1, read as the reverse complement.
GGTGGTGGTGTCGGGCTGCCGGTCCCTGTTTGCTTCCGACAAGACGGTGAAGATCGAGGAGGCCGCCGATGCCAAGGCCGGCCTGCGCGCCTTTACCCAGAAGCGGCCGGACGTGACCGTGATCGACATCAAGCTTCCCGATGTCTCCGGTTTCGAGCTGCTGCGCAGGATCCGGAAAGACGACCCGGTCGCCCGGATTATCATGTTCAGCATGAACGACGATCCCGCTTTCGTGGTGCGAGCGGTGGAGATGGGGGCGCAAGGCTATCTCTCCAAGAGCGACGATCCGCGCCTGTTCGTCAAGGCGGTGCGCAAGGTCGCGGCAGGCGAGCGGTTCATTTCGCCGCATCTCGCGGAGGCGATCGCGTTCGCCGGCGCCGCGATCAAGGCCAGCCCCGCCTCGCAGATGTCGGCGCGGGAGCTGGAGATCTTGCGGTTGCTCGGCCGCGGCGACAAGATCGTCGAAGTCGCATCAGCGCTAGGCATCTCCTACAAGACTGTCGCCAATGCCACGTCGCTGCTCAAGCAGAAGCTCGGCGCGAAGAACCACTCAGACCTGGTACGGATCGCCGTCGAAATGGAACTTGGCTGATCCTTGCATAAATTGAACTGATCGCGTGCAGTGACGCGACAATTCTTCATTGCCGTACACCAGGCGGCATTCATCAGGCCAAACGAACCCACCGGTAGCGGAAATCTTCAAGCAAGAGCTTCACGGCTCACCAGTTCGGGAACGACCAGCCCTGCCATTCCGGCTCGCGATAGCTCGCGAAGCGCTGACCGCGCTGTGCAAGTTGCTGGCGTCTCTCGCGCTGCGCCTGCCGGGTGGGCTTTGCGTGTCGCGCGCTGCGCTCGGGGCGCGCCCGCGGAGCTGCCCGCGACGCATCAACCTGCGCAACCGTCGCGGGCGGCGCAGCGGGGAGCGGCGCGGCGACAGCCGCCGAAGCTGGGAGGGCAGGCGCGGCGGCAGGGAGCGGGGTGCTCGTGTCCATGCGTATCGCCTCCGGCCATTTGTGCTGCGAGCGAATGCGGATGATTGTGCGATCGATGTCGTTGCGAGCGACGGTGACTGGCGCCGGGGCTGAAAAATACCAGTCGGTGAGAAACAGCAGACCGAGCAGCGTCGCGCCTGTAAACAGAAAATACCGGACCAGAGGCATCAACAACCTTCACCGCAATCCCGGACCGCACATCGGCACCGGCGCCGATCAACGGGAGAAAATGGCAAACGTTCCTCGCCGATCGCATGCGCTGAAACATGAAGCCACCCGCGGGCGGCCTCATCATGTCGTCGGTACGCTCACCAGGTCACCCAGTTGCGGCCGCGCCAATAGCCGCGTCCTTCGTGCTCGCGAACCGCTCGCGCGACCCCAGCGCCAATTGCCGTGAACCACGACGCGGGATTCACGCGGATAAGCATAGGTCTCATGGGTGTGCCTGCACACCCGCCCAGCGCACGCGATCGCCGCCGATGCGCTGATCGCGGACGTGGCCAGGAAGCCGGCGCCAAGGATGGCGCTGCGGCCGTCTTGCCGAGCCGTCTCATCTCATATCTCCTCAGGTGGGAACCATTGCCGCTGCGCCAACATCCGGTTTGCCGCCGTCCTTTTTGTCGGGAAAAATATGCAAATGGTTGGGAACGGTTTGCCTCGGCGGCAGTTGATGACCTGCTTAAACGAGCACAATCAACTTCCCCAAAGGCTCCGGCGCGGTTCCCCGGCTGCGCCGGAGCTAATTATTGTGCCGGGTGCGGCGAGCAGGAGAGCGCGTCGACCGCGCCTTTGACGTGGAAGGGATTTTGATCAAGCAATCAGCCGGCTGCGCTGTCTCACACCGCACAATGGTTGCCGGGTCCGAGCGAGCTGAGGCGGATTGCCAGCGCTAGAACGGAGCGCGCACCTGCTGCGCGGCAAGCATCGCCGGATACTTTGCCGCCCTCGATTGCACGAACAGGCTCGATGTCACGATCAGTGCAAGCGAGAACAATGCCACCACCGACATGCATGCGACCTGATCGCCAGCGCCCATCTCAGCCACTCCGTGTTTTGCCTCGGACCGTGAACCTGGCAGGAACCGGTTCGTTCCTGATGTCGGGAAAAACCGGCAACATGCGGCGGCTGCCGCCGGCGGGTCGCAGCCGGCTGATGCAACCCGGCATGGCCGTATGCGGTAGCTTCGATTATACCATGATTGGACTGGCACAGATTGGCAAGATCGAGCGGGGGTCTTCGTGTGACGAGCAAGCGTGTCGAACGACAATTGGCTGCAGTGCTGGCGGCTGACGTCGCTGGCTATAACCGCCTCATGAGCGTTGACGAACTAGGGACCCTCGAAGGCCTCAAGACGGTTCGGGGCCAGGTTGTCGACCCAGCCATCGCACGCCATAACGGACGGACCGTCAAAACCACGGGCGACGGAATGCTCGTGGAGTTTGCGGTCGATGACATCACCTGCGCAATGGCCATTCAAGATGAGATGGAAGTGCGCAACAAGGGTAGCCATCGTGGAATTAGCTTCCGGATAGGCATCAATATCGGCGACGTCATCATCGATGGGGTGACATATTCAGCGATGGCGTCAACATCGCATCGTCACCTGCACTAGCGATTGCGAAACCCTCAACCGAAACGTATCGCTACCGCTTCCTGACAAACCGTCGATCGCAATACTTTCGTTCCAGAACATGAGCAGCGATCCCGAACAGGAATACTTTGCAGATAGGATGGTCGTGCGAAATCAGCTCTTCCAAATTTTTTCAAATCGGTGAATGTTCTTGTGCAGCGCCTGCAACTACCATTGCCGGATCTTCTCAGTCAGCACGGGCGATCCGACGACAGTGTCACGTGTGATCCTCCAGGCGCACAGAGCGTGGCGACCTACAAGGAGCCCACCGGCCCGGCCGTGCCTGCGTTCGCTGGCAATTGAATGACGCGCAGGTGGCGGCCGTCGCGACCCTATATGCGCAACCACTGCGGCAAGGCGACGCCGGTCGGTGAGGCCGAAGCGAGGAATGAACGCACGGCGCTCGACGCTAGGACGAACTAAGTCTCACGTCGGCGTCAAGAATTCCCCCTAGCCTTAGTAGGATTCCTTGCCGGAACAGTCCGGCGCCGGCGAAGACGAGCGTGAGACCGATGCGATGGCGCAACTTCATGAAGATGGCCGCGAGAAGGCTTGCCTTGAACGTGCCGATCGTCAAGGTAACGAACCATTGCCGATTCCGCGCGCCAGAAGACAAGGCCGATGCAGGCCGCGCCTACGAGCAGCCATGTGACGATCCTTGGTATCGGGCGAGAAAAATCTCGACCGCTCACGCGACCCGCGCCCGATTGGAAGGTCTGAATGGCAAAGAAGCGAAGAAGCAGATCGCGCGCGGTCGCAAACAGGACGGCGCACACGTCGCCGGCGGGCAGGATTGTTACGAGGCGAAGAAAACCCTGAAGTCGGCTGCGTCGGTGAAGGGGGCCGTCAACAAGATCGGCATCAGCCGCAACCGAATTGAGCGTCGGCTCGGATCGGCGATGAAGAAGTCGTTAGGAACGGTACCTTCGAAGCGTCGTTAGCAATACGTCGCTCGCGGCAGAGCGGTTGGCGAATGAACGTGCCCGGCTCTAGCCCCCGGCGAACCCGGGGCATATTCGATCAGTTAACAGGCGCGTATTAAGTGGGGCTGGAATGCTCTATCGATCGATTGAACGAAAATGGTTGAAGGGCTCAGACTTTATGTAGCTTTCGCAGTCGATGCCGCGGGCGTTTCTCGGGCCACCTATGAGTTCACTAGCCATGGTGATGACGAGGCGACAGAGCGGGCTAAGGGAGATCTGAATGCCCACGAGTTCATCGAGCTTTGGACCGACCATCGGTTCGTCATTCGTCTGAAACGCGGGTCGGAGTGAGCTAGTCAGCCGCGGGGCCACAGTCGGGCTGTCCCTTCGTCATTGGCCGCCTGTCGTTCAAAATCAGCCTAGAGCCTGGAATCACTTTTGTGCGCAGCCACCGCTCGAACTGGCGCGCGCGCTCCGCGTGTCTGCTTGTGGAAGGGCAGCCGAACGCGCGCCAGGGCAATCAGATCGGGACGCCGTAGTAGTCGTTCACCGACCGGCCGGCCGCCGGATCATTCCAATTCCAGCTGGCCTCATCGCGATACTTTGGCGCGCCCTGCAATCGGCTTTCGGTTATGCCGGTGACGTAGCCGCCGAGATTGGTGTCGTACTTCAGCGACTGCCACGGGAGGGGATAGTGATCGTCCCCGATGCCGAGGAAACCGCCGAAGCTGAGAACGGCATACGACACCTTGCCGCTTGTTTTGTCGATCATGAGACGTTCGATGGTGCCGACCTTGTTGCCGTCGGCTCCATAAACTGCCGTGCCTTCAACCTTGTCGCTTCCAATCAGAACGTCGGATTCATTGTCGTCTAAAGCCATGGTCGTCCTCCAATACAAATAGCTTTGGCTGCAAATCATCAAGTTCGTTGAACGTTCCTATCGTTGCCTTCTTGCCGGGAGAAGCAGTTCGAAGCGGCATTGCGACGCCGGGCGTCGTCACCAACTGTTCGACTTCAATCGTTCGCTCCGCGGCGCTCGCTCTCCAGCCGCCACGAGCCAGCCCGTCGCGTCGGCGCGTACGTCATGCGATCAGGGAGAAGGTCATTGCCGCAGCCGGGTGTCGGCAGGTATCAACCTGGCGTTTTGGCTGGCCGGGAAGATCGAAGGTCGCCAGCGAAAGCCTCCGGCGATCAGAGCAGGCTCGTCCCGAAAATGGCATCGAGACGCTTCATCGACCTGGCGGGAAGGGCAATGTTTTATGGAATTCTATCGGCTGAAAGACGGCTTTGGTTCGGTTGGCCGTGGCCGCCAGGCCCGACTTGGGGGAAGTTTCCTGGCCCGTTGGCGTAGCTCCTGGGTTTCTCTGTTAAGGCGTTCTTCAAGAGGGAAAATCTGTCTAACCCGGCGTCGTCGCTTCATGGCTCCTCTCTCCAAAGCTGACGGTCCAGCTAAAAACAGCAGAATTCTCGGAAGATGGAAAAGTTCCGGTGACCTTGGACGACTAGTGCCGCCTTGAAGGCCCTTGCCAGAGCGGTTGCTGCAACGCACCGGATCCGCGCCCGCCACCGGCATCAGCACCAGCAGGAATAAGACTAGGCGCTCGCTGTCCGGTCGGTCACGAAGCCTCAGCTGGCGGTTTCCCGCGCAATAGGAGCCAAGGTCGATGGCCCGACGTTGAAGGTTCATGGAGACCATGAATGCCTATCTGCGTCGAAAGCATGAGGAGCTTCAGTTGCTGGACGCTTGTCTTGACGAGTCCTTTGCGCCGGCAACTCCGAAATCGATCAATGAAGCGATCGCACTCAAGTTCAAGCTGACGGCGGCCATCAGAGCTCAGCACGATCTAAAAGATTGGACCACGACCGAAACCGCTTGGTCGCATCGCAAGAAATCTTCTGATAGCCCGTTCGACTTCCGGTATGACTATCAGCGCGCCGATCTCGACGTGGCTGGCCCGTCGTTTTATGATCTCGGCGATGACATCAAGTGCGAGACCGTCTACACGTCTTCTGGCATGGCCTCCATATCTGCCCTGCTTTTGGCGTCGTCGCACTTGTTCGATCGCGCGGATATCGTCTCGCTGCCAGGGACGTACGGAGAGACCCTGGAGTTCATCGAAGCGTACGCTAGGCACCTGAAGAGCATCACGGCCGTAGAAGTCCTGGGCGCCCCCACTTCAGGCGCGTCGCACCGCATCCTTCTTCTGGATTCCTGCGCATCGGCAAAGGATTTCGAAGCCTGTCTGCGGTCACCCTGGGCGCAATTCGACCTCTGCATCTTTGATAGCAGTTGCCTCGCCGGTGGCTCCGGCAAGATCGCGCGGACGTTACGGAAGGGCCGCAGATCCGGAGTGCCCGTGGCTATGATACGAAGCCATACAAAGTTGGATTCGCTGGGCGTCGAGTATGGACGATTGGGCTCTACGACCTTCGTCCGCTCCGCTGAGGCCGATCTCTGGGGTCGGTCGCCTCTGCGAAACCTGCCCGATGGGATGAGAAATGCAGTCAGACTGCTCGGCGGCGCAGCGCTACCGGCCCACTTCCCACCTTATGTCGGCAGCCCCGAATATCGGTCGCTGACCACAAGGAGAGTGGCTGCGATCATCCGCAACAGCCGCCGCACTGCTCACTTCTTCCGCCAGGCGCTTGGCGATCTGGTGAGGCAAACGAATTTCGCGCATGGCCTTTACGTGTTGCTCAAATGCAGGAGTCCCTTGGACGAAGAAGAGGCTAGGCAAGCGGCGTCGGAGATGGGCAGGGATCTTGGCCTGGCCGGCTTTCCGATCCGTCATGCCGGAAGCTTCGGGTTCGACTTCGCTGCCACGGAATGGTTTCACGACACGACGACCGGGGCCTTCAACGTCCGCATAGCCGTCCCGGACCTTCCCACCAAAGTATGGGACGAACAAACCCGCGCGATAGCTCGGTGGTGGAACGAACACAACAGCCGAGCATGAAGCATGCGGGGACCCTTGCTAGCGGCCCCGGCTCAAGTCTCGACCACGACTCGCTCGTATTTCCGCCGATGAAGAAGGCCGCGCGAGATTTTCGCGAATTCGATGTCTGTCCTGTTCCATGAAGCTTCAGGGCAGTCTGAGCCGCGATGCAGGCCACGCCTCGCGGGCGGACGACAAACCGAAGTCTAAACTGGCTCCAGCCTGGTTTCCCGCTGGGACCGTTTCTTTGAGCCTGCCCGCCAGCCCGAGCCGGCCTTACTGTCGCGGAGAATGGGAGCGTCGTCTGCGGACCGGTGGTCGCACTGGTGGCACCGCGCGGCAATGCATTTGTTTCAGAGGAGTGGCGGTGCCTGGTTTTTACGTTCTCAGCCAGCCCGGGTTAGGAACCGGTTTGTGGAAGTTGCATTGTCGCTCAATATTGCACTGACGGTCGGCGCGATGTCTGCCGCAACCGTTGCACCTGCGGAGGCGCGATGGCGGTTGGCGTCGGATGGGGCCCGGGTCTCAGACTTGCGGCGGGTGCACTGGCCTTTGGAACCGCTGCAGCTTCGTCCACTCGTGTAAGGGCTCGGGTTTGACGACCTGGACGCTATCTTGGCTTGGGGGCCCCGCAGCGCGGCGGCGAAGGTTAGACCGAGAAAGCTGACTTTGAGCCGTACCGCGGCTTCGCGGCGGTTGATTTCACGGCACGGTCAGCAGTGAGGCCTTCCGCGATGATTGTTTGCAGAGCGGCCGTCCACAGCGCGATCTCGTGGTCGATTCTTTGGCATTGCGATGCAAATCAATCCGTGACGCCAGCTCGTACTGGCGAGCCTTTTCTAGCAGCGCGTCTCTGATTGGACCGGGCGGAAGTAGAGTAGCCTGTCTTCGTGCTTCCCGCGCGCACTCAGCGCTGACTTCCTGTTCTCTCGTCATGGTTCGCGTCCAGCTCCTTGCGAACGGCTGCGGCCGAATTCCCGGCTTTTTCGATGACCTTACGAAGCTCCTCCTGCGAGACACCGAGCGCGTGAGCCCAGCATTTCATTTGGTCACGCGCATGGATGTTGATCTTCGAACGCTCGAACTGATCTTTCTTAGTAAGGTTGTCCATACCTGAAACAACTCGGGCTTAACCACAACCAGTGTTTTCCAGTGATGGATGCAGCTGCTTGTTCGAGCAGTCCAACCCGAGCCCGCCTGTTGTCCGGACGTAGCGAGAGCCTTGGTGGCTCTCGCCCGCAGTCTGGTCTAGTCGGCCGATAGAGGAGCGCCGGTCAAGGACCAGCTTTCTCCATCAAATGTCGCAATCCGCAGAGCTCTGAAGGGTGTGTAGTCTCCGGGCCGGGTGCTGATCGCGACGCCTGGGAGCATCATCGGTAATCGTTCGCCATTAAGCGAGGTAGCCTGCTTCATGAGGTTCTCGCGGGTCAGGTCGTCGCCGCATTTGCGCAGAGCCAGCTCCACGGCGTGCACGTTCATATAGGCCACGAGCACGGAATAGTCGTCCGGATTGGCCGAAGGTGCGTACGCCTTCAAGAACTGCTTGTAGGCCTTGACCTCCTCATCATTGGCCCACGCCGGGTCGCCCGGTTGCTTGAGAAATTGCGTTGTAACCAGCCCTTTCGATGCTTCGAGGCCCGCGGGCTTCAGGATGGTTTCGACCGATGCGGTCGAGCCCCCGATCACGTGCAGGGGTTTCCAGCCGAGCTCGTAAACCTTGCGGATCGATTGCGCCGCCGCCTTCGACGAGGACTGTTCGATCAGGGTGTCGACGCCGGCGGCTTTCAGCTGGACGATCTGCGAGTCGATCGTCGGATCGGCGAGCTCGTAGGAGGCCTGAGCGACGATCAGCTCGGCCTTCGGACCGAGGCCGGCGCGGAGGCCCTTCAGGTAGTCTTTGCCATAGTCGTCATTCTGATAGAGGACGCCGATCCTGGCGTCCGGCTTTGCCGTCAGGATGTACTTGGCGACGACGCGGCCTTCGGTTTCGAAGTCGGGATAGAGCGGGATCGTCCAGGGAAAGGCCTTGGGATCGTTGAAGCGGCGTCCGCCGGCGGTGATGAACAGCTGCGGCACCTGCTTGGCGTTCAGATATTTCTGGATCGCGACGTTGGGCGCGGTGCCGATCGTGCCGACCTCGGCCAATATGCCGACGTCCTCGATCAGCTTGCGCGATTGTTCGACCGCCTTCGGCGCGCTGTAGGCATTGTCGAGCTGCGTGAAGTTGATCTTGCGGCCGTTGATGCCGCCTTTGGCATTCAGCATCTCGAAGTAGCCGACCACCGCCCGCCCGGCGCCCGCGCCGAACGCGGATGCGGGGCCACTCAGCGGCGTCGATTGGCCGAGCTTGATCTCGGTATCGCTGGCACCGGGACCGTAGGCTTTCTGTGCATAGGCAGGTACCGCCAGAAGTGCTGACACCGCGCCGGCTATCAGCGCCCGGTTGATGATGTGGTTCAAGTTCGTTCCTCCCTGCAATTGCTTCTTCTTGAAATCGATCTGCACTAGCGCAGCAGCTCGCGGGCGATCACCACGCGCTGGATCTGGTTGGTGCCTTCAAAAATCTGGGTCAGCTTGGCATCGCGCATCATGCGTTCGACCGGATAGTCCATCGTGTAACCGTAGCCGCCGAAGATCTGGACCGCGTCGGTCGTCACCTTCATCGCCATGTCGCTACCGACGCATTTGGCCATGCTGGCAAGCACGTTGAGCCGCTTCCAGTCGCCGGCGTCGCCGGCGCGGGCACATTCGTAGACCAGCGCGCGGGCCGCCTCGATCTGCATGGCCATGTCGGCGAGCATGAACTGCACGCCCTGGAACTCGGCGATCGGCTTCTTGAACTGCTTGCGCTCCTTGGCATAGGCGACGCAGGCATCCAGTGCGCCTTGTGCGAGGCCGACGGATTGCGCGCCGATGGTCGGCCGGTTGAGGTCGAGCGCGCGCATCGACGCGCGAAAGCCCTTGCCTTCCTCACCGACAAGGTTTTCCGCGGGAACGCGGACATTGTCGAAGAAGATCGGCGTGTTGGGCGCGCCGCGAAAGCCCATCTTGCGCTCGTGGCGGCCGAACGTGATGCCCGGCATTCTCTTCGGCTCGACGATGAAGGCGCTGATGCCGTCCGCACCGGCGCCGTCACTGGTTCGCGCCATGACCACGATGTAGTCGGCGGCGACACCATAGCTGCACCACTGCTTGCGGCCGTTCAGGACATAACTATCGCCGTCCTTGCGGGCGCGGGTGTTGAGCGCGGCGACGTCGGAGCCGGCCTGCGGCTCCGAGATCGCGATTGCCGTGACCACGCCACCCTCGGCGATGATCGGCAGATACTTCTTGCGCTGCTCCTCAGAGCCGAAATGCAGCAGCGGCATGATGAACATGGTGTTGAGCGCGGCGATCGACGCACAGGCAGGGGAGACCTTCGAGATCTCCTCGCGCGCGATGCAGGCCATGGTCAGGTTGCCATTCGGGCCGCCATAGCGCTCCGGCACCCAGAGCTGCATCAGTCCCATCTCGCCGAACAGCTTGACCAGTTCGAGCGGGAAGCGGTCGGTTTCGTCGATCTCGGCGGCGATCGGCGCCACGTGCCTGGCGACCATTCTGCGCACGTTGTCGCGGAACGCGACCTGCTCCTCGGAAAAACTCATGCGAACTCCCGTTTCGTTTTCTTTGCCGGAAGCTAAAAAAGGGCTTCCATTGAATGGGTGATCCATTTAATAATTCACCGCATGAGCACCAAGTCAAGCCCTCGCGCGCCGCGGCGCTCCCGTGCCGCCTCGCCGAGCCGCCGGGAGCGGGCCACCGATCATCGTGCGGCCGGCTCGCCGGCCGCGCCGACATTCAAGCCGATTCATACCAGGCGGACGTTCGAGGAGATCTGCGAGCGCATTCGCGAGCAACTCGCGCTCGGCGTGCTGAAGCCCGGCGACAAGCTGCCGGCCGAGCGCGAACTGGCTCAGCAGCTCGGCGTCAGTCGGAATGTGCTGCGGGAAGCATTGCGCAGCCTCGAAATGGCCGGCGTGCTCCGGCTGCAGAAGGGCGTCAAGGGCGGCGCCTTCATCCAGCAGGGCGACACCCGCCGCATGAACGAGGTCATGCGCGACATGCTGAGCCTCGGCACGATTTCGGTGCGGGAATTGTCGGAGGCGCGGGTCCACGTCCTCGACCTCGTGGTGCAGATGGCTTGTGCCAATGCCCGCCGGGCGGATCTCGATGCATTGGAAGCCAATATCGAGCGGACGGAGCTTGCGACGAAGGAGGGGCGGCTGCTCGACCGGGTCGAATGTTCGCGCGAGTTCTACAAGCTGCTGGCGGCCTCGACCGGCAACAAGGTCATTGCGATGATCGTGGACTCGGTCACCGAGATCCACATGCGCTTCGTCTACGCCAAGGTCGCTTCCAGCGGGGTCGCGATGGCACGGCTGGCCGAGAAGCGGCGGCAATTCCTGGCGGCCCTCAGCGAACGGAACGTCGATCTGGCAAGCCGATTGCTGCGATCGCATCTGGAATCCGTGCAGCGCATGCTCGAGCAGGATCCGGGCGCCATGTCGCTTCACGTCGCATTGGCTGACGTGCAGCCGGGCATGCGCCGCTAGGGCGCGCCTGCGTTGCCAATAATCAACAACTCAAACAGCGAAACAATGGAGGCAAACGTGTCCAACTACTCCAAATATGAATGCCTGACGGTCGAGGTCGCGGACAAGGTCGCGACCGTGACCTTGAACCGCCCGCAGGCGCGCAATGCCATCAATCAGAAGCTGATCCGCGAGTTGCGCACGATCTGGGACGACCTCGCCGACGATCACGCCGTTAATGCCGTGGTGCTGACCGGGGCGGGCGACTTCTTCAGCGTCGGTGGCGACGTCAAGGCGATGTCCGAGCGGCCCGGCGGCGACGTGCTCGAAGAGGGCGAGGTACACGATCCCATGATCAGCCGCCGCGGAGTCACCCGCCAGCTCGAGCTCGACAAGCCGATCATCGCGGCGATCAATGGCGATGCCATCGGCCTTGCGGCGACCCATGCGCTGCTTTGCGACATCACGGTGATGGCGGAAGACGCGCGGATCGGCGACACCCACGTCTCGCGTGTCGGCCTCGTCGCCGGCGACGGCGGCACAGTGATCTGGCCGCTGCTGGTTGGCATCAACAAGGCCAAGGAATTCCTGATCCGCGGCACGCTCCTGAAGGGAAATGAGGCGGAGCGGATCGGCCTGGTCAATCATGTCGCGCCGCGCGCGGAGGTGTTGGCCAAGGCCCGCGCGATCGCGGTCGAGCTCGCGAACGGTCCGACCTGGGCCATTCGCTGGACCAAGCTGTCGATCAACCAGATCGTCAAGGAGCGCGTCAACATGCTGCTGGAGGCGTCGATGGCGCTGGAGCAGGTGACGTTCGAGACTGCCGACCACAAGGAAGCGACTATGTCGTTCAAGGAGAAGCGGAAGCCCAGATTCGGCCGGGCATAGCGCGGGCCTCACCATGGCGGCGATCGAAGCGTCGAATGACGATGTCGCAGGAATGCTGCGCGATTCCTTGCGCGGTTTCCTGGACGAGCATTGGCTTCCACTCGGTTTAACCGCATCGTCCTCGCCGGACGAGGTGTCGGCGATCTGGCGCAAGCTCGTTGGGCAGGGCGTCGCCGCGCTCGGTGCGAAGAGCTGTGAAGGCGGGCTCGCAGAAATCCTCGTCGTCATGGCGGAACTCGGCCGGGCCGGCTGCACGGCGCCGATGTGGTCTGCGGCGCTCGCCAATCTTGCGATCTCCGGATCGCAGGTCGACGTCGCGGTGGATCTGCTGGAGCGGCTGCAGTCCGGGGAGGCGACCGTCGCCTTCTCATTCGGTGCGCTGGATCCGGACGCCGGCACAGGAGCGGTTGAGGTCACGGACCTCAAGGCAAAGGGCGTGCTTCGTTTTGTCGAGGCTGCCGGAGGCGCGACGCATCTTCTGGTCGTTCTAGACCAGGCCCAGCTTGGGCTGATCAATCTTGACGGTCCCGGTGTCGAGTGCGTCGCAACCCGCGCGATGGGAGCGTGGGGGCTCTATGAGGTCCGGCTGAACGAAGCGCCGCTCACGTGCATTCCCATAGATGCAGTCGATGTCGACCATCTCCGCATCAAGGGCAGAGCGATGTTGACCGCGCGCGCTCACGGCGCGGCGCGGCGTGCCTTTGAGCTCGCCGTGGACTACGCCAAGGAACGGCACCAGTTCGGGCAGCCGATCGGCAGGTTCCAGGCCATCCAGCACAAGCTGGCCGATTGCCTGATCGCGCTCGAAGGCGTCAGGTTGATCCTCGACCATGCCGCCAGACTGCATGACGGTGGCGAGGGCGGCTGGCGCTACTTCGCCGATTGCGCATCGGCGTTCTCCGGTCATGCGCTGCGGCAGGTGTCGCTGGAGGTCCAGCATACGTTCGGTGCGATCGGCTATGCCGAAGAGCACGAGGCGCCAATCCACTTCAAGCGCGTGCATCTCGATACGATCGCGCTCGGCGGCGCCTCGGATGCCAAGAGCAGGCTGGCAGCGCGGCTGCTGGATGCGGGCGGCGTCGGGCTGCCGCAATATGACCTCGGGGCCGCTGGAAATGCGTTTCGCGAGCAGATCCGGCTCTGGCTCGAGCAAAACTGGACTGGAGATGCGAAGCTAGCATTCGACGGAAGGCCGTTCGCCAAGCGTGAGTTCGATGCGCCCTTCGCCCGCGACATCGGCGGGACCGGATGGATCGGGCTCGGATGGCCAGAGCAATTCGGCGGCCAGGCGCGCTCGCCGCTGGAGCAGATCGCCTTCATGGAGACGATGGAGCGGGGCGAGGCGCCGCGGATCGGTGCGGCGATCCAGGCCAATGCGCTGATGATGTTCGGCACGGCAGCGCAGCAGCAGAAATACCTTCCGGAAATCCTGCGTGGCGAAGCCGTGCATGGCATGGGCTACAGCGAGCCGCAGGCAGGGTCGGACCTTGCGGCGCTGCGCACCAGTGCGGCCAGGGACGGCGGTCACTGGGTGATCAACGGCCAGAAGATCTGGACCACCACCTGGTGGGGGAAATACATGTTCCTCGCCGCGCGGACCGACAAGGACGCCAAGCCGCCGCACGCGGGCATCAGCATGTTCATCGTGCCGATGGATGCGCCGGGCATCACGATCCGTCCGTCTGCGACCATGTATGATGGCACGTTTGCCAACATCTTCTACGACAACGTCCGCATCCCGTCCGAGAACCTCGTTGGCGAGGTCAATGGCGGTTGGAAAGTGTTGACCGGCGCGCTGGCCTTCGAGCGCGGGCTGGTTGGTGGCGGGATCGTCCTGAAGGTCGCGCACACGTTCGAGCAGCTGCGTTCGCATGTGATGGCGAAGCAAGGCGATCGGTCTCTCGCTGATGATCCAATCATCCGCGACAGGATGGCGACCTTGGCGTCAGAGATCGAGATCGGCCGTCTCTTGATGATGCATTGCGCCGAACTTGCCGCCGACGGCGTGACGCCGCCGGAATATGGCGCGATCAGCAAGGTGTTCTCAAGTGAGCTGATGGAGCGCTTCGGCGAGACTGCGCTCGACATTCTTGGCATGCGTGCCGCGCTGTCCGAGCAGATGCCGGGCGCGATCGACAACGGTCGCTTCGAGCAAAACCTGCGGCATTCGCTGATGTGGGTCATCAGCATCGGGACCAACGAGATTCAGCGCAGTCTGATCGCGCAACGCGCGCTCGGGCTGCCGAGATAGGAGAGATTGGATGCAGAAGGATGGCGACAGGGCGCCGCTCGCCGGCGTGCGCGTGCTCGATTTCTCGATCATGGTGGCCGGGCCGTACTGCGCGCGGCTGCTCGCGGACGTCGGCGCCGAGGTCATCAAGATCGAGCCTCCGGAAGGCGACGACATGCGGTTGCGAACGCCGCTGCGCGAAGGCCACAGCACCTATTTCGGCCAGCTCAATGCCGGCAAGCGTAGCCTGGCGCTGGACCTGAAGAATGCCGACGCCATCAGGCTCGTGCATCGAATGGTCGCGGAGGCGGACATTCTCGTCGAGAATTTCCGCCCTGGCGTGATGGACCGCCTCGGTCTTGGCTACGAGACGCTCTGCGAGATCAACCCGCGCCTCATCTATTGCTCGATCTCGGGTTATGGCCAGTCAGGCCCAGCGGCCGAGCGCGCGGCCTATGCGATGATCGTCCATGCCGAGAGCGGATTCGATCACTCCCTGATGCGTTATGCCGGTGACCGGGAGCGTCCCGCGCCGGGCGCGATCTTTGTCGCCGATATCCTCGGCGGCATCTTCGGCTATTCCGCGATCCAGACCGCGATGGTCCAGCGAACGCGCACCGGGAAAGGACAGCGCGTCGATGTAGCCTTGATGGACTGCATGCTGAATCTGCTGGTCTATGAGCTTCAGGAAGCGCAATTCCCGATCCTTGCGCCGCGCCCGACCTATGGGCCGGTCCGCACGCGCGATGGCGATATCCTGATCGCCCCGGTCACGCCGCGTAATTTCGCGGCGCTGTGCGAGGTGACCGGGCAGGAAGAGCTGGTTAACGATCCGCGCTTTTCGACCATTCCAGCGCGCGGCGCCAATTGGACCGCCATGATGCAGGTGATCGAGAAATGGACCGAACGCCACACCGTTGCTGAATGCATCGCGGCGCTGGATCGCGCCGGTGTTCCCTGCGCCGAGTACCGGACGCCGGGCGCGGCGCTGACCGATGCCCATTTGCGCCAACGTGGGGTGTTTGGGACCGTCTCGGACGGGGCCGGTGACTTCGTCGGCGTCAATGCGCCATGGCAGATGTCCGGGGCCGATACGCCGATGGGACGTCAAGTTCCCGGGATCGGCGCGCAGCGGGACGATGTGCTGTCGCGGATCCTGGGCCTGTCGCCGGACGCAATCGCGACGCTTGCCGCTGCAGGTACGTTCGGGAAGGTGCAGGCCTAGGGCCGCTGGACGCCGGCGATTTCAGGTATCGGCCGGACTGTCCGGCGGCGGAGCCTTCGCGATCGCCAGCAGGCATTTCAGGAAATGCGCGCGGTCCTCCTTGCGAAGGGGGGCCAGCATGATGTTTTGCAGCTCGGCGGCGGCCGGAATGACGGCGAGAAGCGCATCCTCGCCTTTAGCCGTGATTTGCACCTGGAGCGAGCGGCGGTCGTCCGGATTGTCTTTCTTCGAGACCAGTCTGCGCGCAACCATGCGCTTCAGCATTTCGCTGAGCGTGTTGCGGTCGCAACTGATCCGGTCCGCTAGTACGGAGGGGGTTAGGGGACCTAACTGATACAGCGCCATCAGCACACCGAACTGCCGCGGCGTGATATCGCTCTGGCGCGTCATGCTTTGATAGAGCCCATCGTAGCGGGCCTCCAGCAGACGCAACAGGAATCCGACACCACCCTCGAGCTGCCAGTCGCGTGCAACGTCTGCCGCCGAGGTTGTCTGCTTGCCTTTATCGGCTGCCATGCCGTTGTCGGATCCCAGCTGCGTTCTGCGAATTGCGCCCTTGCCGTTAGCAGCTTGGCTGATCGTCCTCAACCCCGTGGCGAACCACGTCACCAGCCTCTTCTGAGGAAGTCAGGGTCGCCCTCGGCTCTTGTCAGCCTTCCGATGATGTAGTACGTATACGTATCAAATGCGATGCGAAGACGTCGTTCAGGGAGGTTGAAACTTGGACCTGCGTGAGCTGCTGTCGATTCCCTATTTGCTTGAGGCGGAGGCGGTCGAAACCGAGCCGGGGCAGTGGCGGGTTCGCCTTGCCTATCCGGAGCTGCCGGGGTGCACGGCGGAAGCCGCCGTCGTCGAGGAGGCTCTGCGCGAGCTCGAGCGGCGGCGCATCGAATTGATCGTCGGCCTGGTGGAGGAGGGCAAGCAGCCTCCGATCCCACGCAAGCCGCTCACCGCATCCGATCCGCTTTGGACCGCTCACGATCTCGGACTGTCTGACCGTGTCGCCACCCTTCTCGGCGGCGCGGCGGGCCCGGCCACACGCAATTGAAGGAGGCAAACCCATGCTCTCGCGCGAAGACAATGAACGCCTGGTGAGGGTCGGCAAGGGCACGCCGCTCGGCGAGCTCTTTCGCCTGTACTGGATTCCCTTCCTGCCGTCGGCGGATCTTCCCAAGGACGGACAGCCGAAGCGTATCCGGCTGCTCGGCGAGGACCTGGTCGCTTTCCGCGATACCGAGGGGCGCGTCGGGTTGGTCGACCAGGCCTGCCCGCATCGCGGAGCGCCGCTGATTTTTGCGCGAAATGAGGATTGCGGGCTGCGCTGCGTCTATCACGGCTGGAAATTCGACGTCACCGGCGCCGTGACTGACATGCCGGCAGAGCCAGTGCGCAGCCGCCTCAAGGAGCGGGTGCGGATCAAGGCCTATCCCTGCAAGGAGCGCAACGGGATGATCTGGACCTATATGGGCCCCGACCAGGCCGAGCTCCCGCCGCTGCCGAACCTCGAATGGAATCTGGTGCCGGCCGAGCAGGTGCACATCTCGGTTCGCGTCCAGGAGTGCAATTGGCTGCAGGCGGTCGAGGGTGAGATCGATTCGGCGCACGCGCCGCTGCTTCATGGACGGCTGGATGCGCAGGGCACGACGAGCGCCTGGATCCAGAAGCGCGACCTGCGCCCGACCTTCGAATGCATCAAGCAGGATTTCGGCATGAGCATCGCCGCGCGGCGCAATTACGATGCCAACACGCTGTACTGGCGGGTCAACCAGTTCCTGCTGCCGTTCTATACGCTGGTGCCTCCGCTGTCGCCGTTCCCGGATTTGAGCGGGCACGCCTGGGTGCCGATCGATGACGAGAACACGCTCTGCATCATGTTCTCCTATCATCCCTCGGAGCCGCTGCTGGAGAAAACCCGGCAGGTCTTCGCCGAAGGGCACAAGGGCCGCGAGAGTGGTCATGCCAGCCGCCACGCGCTCGTCCAGCACCCGGTGACGGTCCCGTACGCAGGCTACTGGACGAAATATAATCCGAACAACGGCTTTCAGTTCGACTATGAGGCGCAGCGGACCACCTGGTTCTCGGGCCTGCCGGGGCTCTGGGTGCAGGACGGCGCCTGCCAAAGCGGCGTCTCTCCGATCTTTGATCGTACCAAGGAGACGCTCTGCTCAAGTGATACCGGCATCGCGATGACGCGACGTTTCATTCTTGAAGCGCTTGGCGCCTATCGTGATCACGCGATCAAACCCAAAGGAGTCTTGGACCCGGACGTGTTCATGGTGCGAGCGGTCTCGCTGCGGTTGCCGCCGGAGGATTCCTGGGTTGACGTCGGCGCGCCGTTCATGCGCGCGAAGCTTGGCGCCGATTTCGGGTACGAGCTGTGAGCGCATTCAAACATACGGCTGGTACGCTGGAGGTCCAGGTCAAGCGTATCGGATATGAAGCTGAGCGGATCAATTCGTATGAGCTGATTGCCCCGGCGGGCGGCGAACTGACGCCGTTCACGGCCGGGAGCCACATCGACCTGCATCTGCCGAACGGCATGATCCGCAGCTATTCGCTGGTAAACGACCAATGCGAGCGGTACCGGTATGTCATCGCGGTGAACAGGGATGGCGAGAGCCGGGGTGGGTCCAGCTTCGTCCACGACACCGTCAGGGTCGGGAACATCATAAGGATCTCTGAGCCGCGGAATAACTTCGCGCTCCGTGAGGAGGCCGACCATTCTGTCCTGATCGCCGGGGGCATCGGCATCACGCCGCTGCTATCGATGATCCGACGGCTTGAGGCGCTTGGACGTCACTGGGAGCTGTTCTATGCCGCGAGGACGCGCGCCGCTGCCGCATTCCTCGACGAACTCGGCACGTATCGATCGAGGGTACATCTCGATTTCGACGACGAGCGATCGGGACGGGTGTTCGATCTCCCGGCGCTCGTCAGGAATGCTCCGCCTCGCGCGCATCTCTACTGTTGCGGTCCGGTGCCCATGCTCGAGGCGCTCGAGGCGGCGACGGCCGGTCGCCCGGCCGATCACGTACATGTCGAATATTTCAAGGCCCGGGAAGCGCCAGCCACCGAAGGTGGCTTCGACGTCAAGCTGGCGCGAAGCAACCGCACCATCGCGGTCGAGGCCGGCAAGACCATCCTCGATGCGCTGCTGGAGGCCGGGATAGCCGCGAACTATGCCTGCACCGAAGGTGTCTGCGGCACCTGCGAGACGCGCGTGCTCGAGGGCATACCCGATCATCGCGACCAGTTCCTGAGCAACGATGAGCAGGCGGCGAACAAGAGCGTCATGATCTGCTGCTCGGGCGCCAAGTCCCGAACGCTAGTGCTCGATCTCTAACACAACAACATACGACGGGTGGAAACAATGAAGTATCTTTCGCAGATAGCCGGAATAGCTCTCCTGGCCTTTTGTGCCGGTTCGCCGGCGTCGGCGGTCGCCGCGCGGTCCCTGAAAATCGGCGTACTCAACGACGCGTCCGGCCCTTACTCGGACAATGCCGGCGAAGGTTCGGTGACAGCGGCCAAAATGGCGGCCGAGGACTTCATGCGGCTTCATCCGGATTTCAAGGTCGACATCGTCTCGGCGGACCACCAGAACAAGGCAGATGTCGGCGCCGCCATCGCGCGCCGCTGGATCGATCAGGAGAAGGTCGATGCGGTCGCCGACGTGCCGAACTCGGCCGTTGGGCTGGCGGTCAACGAGGTCGTGCGCGGCACCAAAGCGGCGCTGATCGCATCGAGTGCGGCGTCGTCCGACCTGACCGGGAAATACTGCTCGCCCAATACGATTCAGTGGACCTTCGATACCTGGGCGGCCTCTCACACCATCGGCGCCTATCTCGTGCATCACGGCGGCAAGAAATGGTACTTCATCGCCACCGACAACGCGCTCGGCAAATCGATGGTGCGCGACGGGACGGCGGTGATCGGTGCCGGTGGCGGGACCGTTCTCGGATCGGTCAATGTGCCGATCAACAATGCGGACTATGCCTCGTTCATCCTGCAGGCCGAAGGCTCGGGCGCTGACGTGATCGCGTTCGCGACCGCCGGTGGCGACACCGTCAGCCTGATCAAGCAATCCGCCGAATTCGGGCTGAAGCAGAGCGGGCGTACCTTCGCCGCGTTATTGACCACCACCAACGATGTCGAGTCGAGCGGGCTTGCGGTCGGGGAGGGGCTGATCATCACGCAGCCGTTCTACTGGGACCTCGACGATGCCAGCCGCGCCTGGTCGGCCAAATTCAGCGAGCGGCAGCATGGGCAGTCGCCGACCGCCTTCCACGCCGGCGTCTATTCCTCCGTGCTGGCCTATCTGAACGCGGCGCTGGCGGCGGGAACCAATGACGCGCCGGCCGTGATCCAGAAGCTGAAGGAGAAGCCGATCGATGACGCATTGTTCGGGCCGGTCGTGGTGCGCGCCGACGGCCGCGCCATTCACAACATGTACATCCTGAAGGTGAAGAGCCCCAATGCGTCGAAGAGCAAGTGGGATCTCCTCGAGAAGGTCGGCGTGCTGTCCGGGCCGGAAGCCTTCCGACCGCTCGACCAGGGTGGTTGCTCGCTCGTCGACCCGCCGAAGGGCAATTGACGACGACGGCCGCGATCCTTGGATCAACACTTCTCAAATTTGACGGATATCCCGATGCTGGATCAACTTGTAGCCGACTTCCCCGAGCACACGCCTCGTCCCGCTGGAGCGCCGGCGGCGCTCGAGGGGATCCGGGTGATCGATTTCTCGCATTTCATCGCGGGGCCGTTTGCGACCATGATCCTTGCCGACATGGGGGCCGAGGTGATCAAGATCGAAGCGCCGGGCCGCGGCGACGATCTGCGCCGTTATCCCCCGGTGCATCCCGATCTCAGGCACGGCGCGCCGTTCCTGTGGACCAACCGCAACAAGCGCAGCATTGCCCTCGATCTCAAATCGGCCGAGGGTCTGAAGGTCGCGCGCGAGCTGATCGCGACGGCAGACGTCCTTGTCGAGAATTTTTCTGCGAGCGTGATGGCACGGCTGGGGCTCGACTACGAGAGCTGCCGCAAGATCAAACCCGAGATCATCTACTGCTCGGTGTCGGCCTATGGCCGCGACGGGGCATTTTCGGACCGGCTTGGCTTTGATCCGATCGCGCAGGTCGAGAGCGGCTTCGTGTCGATGAACGGCTATGCCGACCGCGAAGGCGTGCGGGCATTGTCGCCGGTGATGGACATCAGCACCGCCATGATGGCGAGCAATGCGATCCTTGGCGCCTTGTTCGCGCGCGAGCGCAGCGGGCACGGCCAGGCCATCGAGGTGTCATTGTTCGAGAACGCCGTCCTGATGACCGGCTACGCGACCACGCAGTCGCTCTTTAGCGGCGCCGATCCGAAGCGAAGCGGCAATACCAGCCCGGACACGTGTCCGTCAGGTGTGTTCGAGGCCAGCGATTGCTCCTTCTATATCAACTGCGGCAATGACAAGATCTTCCAGCGCCTGATGGCGCAGGTTCTCGAGCGCGAGGATCTCGCGGGGGCCGCAATCTATGCAACCGGCCCCGATCGAATCCGCCGGCGCGAGGAGTTGTTCGCGATCCTCGGCGATGCCTTTGCCCGGCGGCCCTGGTCGCACTGGCAGTCGCGGATGCGGGCGGCCGGCGTGCCCTGCGGCCAGCTGCGCACCGTCGGCGAGGCGATCCGTTCGCCCGAGGCGAGGGAGCGCGGGATCGTCACCCGGATCCCGCATGAGACGGTGGGGTGGGTGCCGAACGTGAACCTGCCGATCCGGTATTCGCGGACACCGATCGTGGATCCCGTTGCGGCACCGGCAGTTGGGGAGCACACCGAGAACGTGCTGCTTGAGTTGCTCGGCTACGACAAGAGGGAGATCGCGCGCCTTGCCGGAGGCGGAGCCTTCGGCAGCGAGGCTTCGCGACAGGATGCCAAACCGTGACCGGGCGCGCGCGAGACGAGCGGACGCTGCGGGGCCGTGTGGCCGTGATCGGGATCGGTGAAACCGAATACTATCGTCATGGCGATTCTCCCGATCCGGAATTCAAGCTCGCGTTGAAGGCGATCCTGGCGGCTTGCGAGGATGCCGGGCTCGATCCCCGCGAGATCGATGGCTTCTCGTCCTACAGCGACGATCGCAGCGAGGCGTCACGGCTGGCTGCGGCGCTGGGGACGCATCGACTGCGCTCCGCGACCATGCAATGGGGCGGGGGCGGCGGCGGTTGCAGCGCGGCGGTTGCCAATGCGGCCGCCTCGATCGTCGCGGGCCTTGCCGATTGTGTCGTGGTGTTCCGCTCATTGGCGCAGGGCCAATATGGGCGTTTCGGACAGGCGGCCGGGATTCACACCGTTTCGGGCGAACGGTCCTATCTGATGCCCTATGGGGTGCTGGCTCCCCCGCAGCGCTTTGCCATGCGGGTGCAGCGCTACATGCACGAGCATGGCGTGCGACAGGAGGCTTTGCGCGCGATTGCGCTCGCCTCCTATCATCATGCCCAGGCCAACCCGCGCGCGGTGATGCGGGGCAAGCCGCTGGATGTCGATAAATACGATGCCTCGCGCTGGATCGTGGAGCCCTTCCATCTTTACGATTGCTGCATGGAAAATGACGGCGCAGCTGCATTGGTGCTGGTATCGGCAGAGCGCGCCAGCGACTTCCGGCACAAGCCGGCCTATCTGCTCGGTGCGGCCTTCGGATCCGGGCATCGTGCGGCGGCAACGGCGCACAACGCGCCGCTCTACGCCACCGCGAACTTCGACACTGTCGCGCCCGATCTGTACCGCATGGCCGGGGTGGGGCCGTCAGATGTCGGTGTGGTCCAGGCGTACGAGAACTTCACCGGCGGTGTCGTGATGGCGCTGGCGGAGCACGGCTTCTTCAGGCCCGAGAAGGCCAACGACTTCCTGACTTTCGACAATTTGATCGCTCCATCCGGGAGGCTCCCGCTCAACACCAGTGGCGGCAACCTTGCCGAATGCTACATGCACGGCTTTGAGCTGGTGCTTGAAGCGGTTCGTCAGGTGCGTGGCGCATCGGCGAGCCAGTCTCGACGAAATGATGTGGCGCTCGTGATCGGCGGCCCGATGGTGACGCCGGCCAGCAACCTCATTCTGGGTTCAGAGGCGACGCTATGAGTGGGTCTTCACGTGCGCACTATCTTCCCGCCGGGTTGCCCATTCCGGTCAGTGACCCAGATGGGCTTTCGGCACCGTATTGGATGGGCCTGCGGGAAAACCGCCTGCTGGTGCAACGCTGCGCCGGCTGCCGTTCCTGGCAATTCGGCCCCGAATGGATTTGCCACAATTGTCATTCCTTTGACCTTACGTGGACTGACGTCGAGCCGACCGGCCGCATCTACAGTTGGGAACGCGTGTGGCATCCGTCGCACCCGGCGCTAAAGCAGCACGGCCCATATCTCGCGCTGCTCGTCGAGCTGCCACACGCCGGTGGCGTGCGCATGGTGGGTAATCTGCTGGGCGACCCGCGCCAGACCGTGATCATCGGAACTGAGGTTGGAGGGGTCTTCGAACATCACCCGGCGTCCGACCCATCCTTTTCGTTGCTGCAATGGCGGCTGAAGCAAGGCGCTGACCGGGTGGGCGCTCACTCGACCGGCTAACAAGTTTTGTGGATTGGCAAGAATATCAGACGCAGACGAGCCGGACCCGGTGTGTCGACGTTGTTTCCTTGGCTTAAGCGGGCTCAAACAAGCGCAGGGATGGATGGGGCGAAAGTTCAAGTATTGCCGTGACTTGGAAGATCGCTTGAGCAGCGAGAGGTCAAGAAAAATCCATCGCCGGATGGATGGCGTCGGATGCAAGACCGAAAGCGGGCAATCAATAACGGCCACCGTCGCGCTTCTGCTGGGCGATCCACTCCGACAACGTCTTTTTCGACGTCGGTGCTGAGGTCCGGCTTGGCGATGTTCCCGGGTTCTCGCCCGCGCCCCTTGCCGAGCGGGTTCGCTCCTTATCCGTCCTGTTCAAGGCAGCAATCGAACTTTCTGCAGCTTCCTTCTCGAGACGCAGCTTTTTCAATCGCGCCATCTTGTCGCGTTCTGCATCTGCTTCGGGTCCCTCGGACAAGAGCGTCCTTTGCTGAGCATCCTCCGCCGAGACCACGATGCCCACAACCGTCGTCTCTCCAAGCGCCTTGCAAGCTTCGAGCCGCTGTAGTCCCTCGACCAGAACGAAGCGGTCTTCGTCGGGTCTGACGAGAATGGGGGTTTGTTGTCCGATTTCCAGAATGCTTCCAGCGATCTCCTCGACGACTTGAGGCTTGATTGCCTTCCTTCTTTTCACGGGAACGTAGATCTTCTCGATTGGGAAGCTTTCCGGCTTGGGCATAACGTCTACTCCGCTGTACAGGCCCGTCCGAAACGCATGCCGGGGAGGCAGGATTTTAAGAATGAACCGCTCGGCTGCAATGGCAATCTTAGCGCGCCGAGGCTTGATCGGTGTGGGACCCGGGCGCATTCTGAGCGGTGCAACGCCAACGCGTGATTGTCCGGCGAGCGGTTGCGGTGAGGGTAGGCTATGCCCCTTGTTTCCATCCAGGATCGCGACGCGGTCCGCGTCATCACCTATGCTAACGTCCCATTCGGTACCATGACGGCCGCCGGGGCGGCTGAGATGTTCGATGCGGTCGCCGCTGCAGGAATGGCCCCATCGGTCCGGGTCATTGTCATTACAGGGGGCCTACCCGGCATTTTCATCCGTCACTACGACGTTGCGGAACTCTCCGAGGCCGCAGATGCCATTGAGCGCGGAGCGTCTCGCGCCCCGTCGTCGCCTGGTCCTCGGCCACCTGGTTTCCACGCGCTGACGGATGCGATTGCAGCCGTCGACAAGCCGGTCATTGCGGCAATCAATGGCCTGTGCATGGGAGGTGGCTTCGAGCTTTCGTTGGCATGCGACCTGCGCATCGCCGGGAGCAGTGTTACGGCGATCGGACTTCCGGAAACGCGCATCGGCATCTTTCCGGGTGGTGGCGGTACACAGCGTTTGCCCCGGATCGTTGGAGAGGCCAGGGCGCTCGAGATGATCCTTCGTGGCCTGACAGTGACGGGACAGCGCGCGCACGAAATCGGAATTGTGCATGAAGTTGTCGCCGATCCGCTCGCGCGCTCCCTTGAGATCGGCGCTGAGCTGTCGGGCCGAAGTGCCGCAGGCCTGGCCTTTGCCAAGCGCCTTACCCGGTCAGCTCTCGACCGTCCGTTGGCCGAAGGCCTGGCCGACGAGCGCAAAAGCTTTGCCACCGTGATGAGGAGAGCTTCGGCTCGGGAAGGCCTGCGGGCCGGCCGGCCACCAGCCGAAATCCAGAAGCTCTAATGTCACACGGCTCCCCTTGAGGTAGCCGGACGCTCGCACTCGAGAGCTTCCCGGTGAGCTTGAAACGTGGCTCATGAGGGCTGAAAGGTTCTGATCTCCCAGCGAGAGCACCTTGACGCTATGCTTGAGCGGAGATGGCGCCATGGGCGTAAGGGTACACGACCATGCTCATGATGAGGTCAGTCCTCAGGTCCATGACGCGGCGATATCTTCAGCGCAAGAGCTTCAAATTGCCCGTCAGCGACCGAACCCATTTCTCAGGCCCGTAGAAGCCCAAGCCGTCGATCGTCTCGTTCGAGAGCGCGCGCAGCGGAAATTCGGCGAGATAGTCCTCAAAGCGGTGGAGCCCCCTGGCGAATTGAGGAAAGGGGACCAAAACGGCGCCGCTCGCCAATGGCTGCGCGCGCGTCAGCAGTACGGACAGCGCTTCGGGCGTGGCTTGCAGAATTGGTACCGGACGGTTCGCGCTGGTCCGGACAGTGAGCCCGTTGCCGTCGGTCAAGAGGTTTCCTCCAAGGTCCGGCTCCGCGGCGCCGATACCGATGCTCAAGGCCGCAACTGTGTTCGCAATCAACCCAAGCGGCAAGGCTGGATTCACAACAATGGCGATGCGCGCGCTGGCGGTATTCATTTGGAAACCATCTCTGCAGCCGGGTAAGTCCCAGTACACCTCGATGCTTCCCTGCCGGGAAGCTTTCCCTGATCGTTGCTGCAGTCATTCGATCAAGATGTCTGGCGCTAGCTGGCTGGCAGGATCTATTGCATAGACCGACAGGTCGTCGACACCCTGCAAACGCAAAACCTCCTCGTCGATCAAGGTTCTGCCCGAGAATGCGCGACTGTCTTGCGTAACGATGAAGTGTGCCGCATCGGCCATGATTGAAGGCGAGCGGCTGCGGCGATAATCCGACCCGTAGTGCACACGCACGGCATCGGTCGCAATCATGGTTTTTGGCCAAAGAGCATTGGCGGCAATTCCAAACGATCGAAATTCCTCGGCCAGCGCCAGCGTGTACATCGTCATGCTGTACTTCGAGGTGGCGTATGCGGGATACTTGCCGAGCCAGATCGCCGACCTTGGCAGTGGCGGCGACAAGGTGAGAACGTGGGGATTTGACGACCGCTTCAGGTGCGGTACAGCATGATAGGCACAGATGTAGGTCGCCCTGCCGTTCACCGCACTCAGCAAATCGAACTTCCTGGCCGGCGTATCGAGCAATCCGGTCGGACTGATGGCGCTGGCATTGTTCACGAGGATGTCCAACCCGCCGAATTCCTGAACCGTCCTTTCGATGGCGTTTGCGAGTGCGTCTGCGTCGCGCACATCGACACGGAGGGGAAGGGCGGCGGTACCGAGCTTACGAATGTCTTCGGCCACTGTATGGATAGTTCCGGGAAGAGTTGGATGCGGCTCGCTCGATTTGGCCGCGAGCGCAACTCGCGCTCCTTCCGATGCGAATTTAAGCGCGATCTCCCGGCCTATGCCGCGGCTCGCGCCTGTAATGAAAACGACCTTACCGTCCAGGGATCCCATTTTCTCACTCTCCTGCGAATATTGGCGGCCGCCTATCGTTGAACGCCTTCATGCCCTCGCGAAAGTCCGCCGAGGAGGCGCAGTCGACGAATGAAGCTAGCTCGGCCGACAGTTGTTCGTCGAACGTTGCGGTATCGGCGCTCCAGACCAGGGCTTTCACCGCACGGCTTGCGGCGGGTGAGTTATCGGCTAGCGCCCGCGCCATTCGGGTCAGCTCGGCCTCGAGCTCCTGCTCTGCACATACTCTCGTGATCAATCCGCGCGACAGTGCCTCGCTTGCGCTTGTGCGGTCAGAGAGGAGCATCAACTCCAGCGCTCGTCTTGGCCCCGCCAGGCGCGTCAGCGAGTGACTCATGCCGCCATCGGCGGGAACGCCCAGCCGCCGGTACGCTACTGAAAAATGTGCCGTGTCGGCGGCTAGAACGAAATCACAGGCCAACGCCAGGGACATTGCTCCGCCGGCGCAAGCCCCGTGGACCGCGGCGATAGCCGGCTTTCCTGAGCGTCTCAGTGAAACGAGCGCGTCGTGGAAAGCAGTAATGATGTCCATTGCAAGCCGCGGGAAGGTGGCGCCGGCAGCGGAGAAAGCTCGAAGATCTCCGCCGACCGAGAAATTTGCTCCGCGGCCTCGGATGACGACGACCTTGACGCTGGCGTCACGTTCGAGGTCGAAGGCAGCTGCCCTGAGCGCAGTCGCCAGCCCGAGCTCGATCCCATTGCCTCGCTCCGGCCGGTTCAGCCAAATCGTCCCGATCCTGTCGGCAACGACGAGTTCGATTGGAGATGATGCTGTGGTCACGAACTGATCGTCCTTCCGATGTTCGGCAATGAATTGCCTTACTTGTTTCCCAAAATCCGCCCGGCCAAGCAGTGGCCTTCGCTCGCTCTTTGCGCCGATCAGGTCGTTTCACTTCTTGAGAAGCGCGCACTTCGACTCGCTGACAGGCCGATAGGCGTCTTCACCCCGGATTGTCTTGACGATCTCGAGATAGTCCCACGGCTCCTTCGAATCTGATGGCTTCTTCACGCGCGCCAGGTACATGTCACGGATGACCCGCCCATCCTCGCGCAGCCTGGCGCCATGTACGAATGTGTCCTCGACCGGAAGTTCGCGCATCTTGGCCATGACCGCGGCGGGATCATCTGTGCCGGCGGCCTTGATCGCCTTGAGATAGTGCAGCACAGAGCCGTAGACGCCGGTGTGAATCATGGTCGGCATGACGTTGGTCCGGGTGAAGAACCTCTTTGACCAGGCGCGGGTCTTGTCATCCATGTTCCAGTAGGAGGCCGTCGTCATGTAAGTGCCTTGTGCGGCCTGCAGGCCGACAGCGTGCACGTCGGTATCGAACATCAGCAGGCCAACAAGCTTCTGGCCGGCCTGAACCAGGCCGAATTCACCGGATTGCTTGATGGCATTGTCGGTGTCCTGGCCAGCATTGGCAAAGGCCACAACATCCGCCTTGGAGTTTTGCGCCTGCAGTACAAAAGACGAGAAGTCGGCTGTGTTGGTCGGATGCCGCACGTTGCCGAGTACCTTGCCGTCCAGCTCCTTGATGAAACGCGTCGCGTCTTTCTCGAGTTGCTGGCCGAACGCGTAGTCGGCGGTGACAAAAAACCAGGACTTGCCACCCTCCTTGATAACAGCCGACGCCGTCACTTTGGATAGCGCGTAGGTATCGTAAGAAAAATGTACGGTGTTGGGGCTGCACAATTCGTCGGTCAGGGAGCTCGCGCCCGGGCCGGACAGCAGCGCGATCTTGTTGCGCTCCCGCACCATATTGTGAACGGCGATCGCAATTCCCGAGTTCGGAATGTCCGCTACCGCGTCGACCTTGCCGTTGTCGAACCAGTCGCGAACGATCTGCAGGCCGACGTCGGTCTTCATCTGGTGGTCGGCGCTGACGATCTCGATTGGCTTTCCGAGCACTGTCGGGCCAAACTCCTCAACGGCCATTTTCGCCGCCTCGACCGAGCCGGGACCGCTGTTGTCGCGTCCCCAACTTGACAGGTCAGTCAGCACGCCAATCCGGACCACGTCATTCGAGATTTGGGCGGAGGCGGTCGACGCTGTCGCAACCAGGATGGCCAGGGCCAGGAAATTCCTCTTCACGTGTTCTCCCTTATTGTTTTATCGGACAGTGGAATGGTCGGCCGCCCAGATGTCTGCGCGACGATGTGGTCGGGCCGAACGCAGCCGTTACGGCTACGTCTTATCGAATCGCGGCTCGCGCTTTTCCCGGAATGCATTGATGCCTTCGCGTGCATCGGCGTGCATCAGCAGGAACGGAAACCCATCGATCGCATGACGCATCTCGTTGCCGCCAAGACCGCGATTGTAAAAGGACTTGGCCATCTGCACGGCAAGGCGAGGCTGTGAGGCGATGCGTTGCGCGAACGCGATTGCGTCGACGAGAAGACGTTCGTCGGGAACGACGCGCGATACGAGTCCAAGACGACTTGCTTCCGCGGCGTCGACAGGGTCGCCGAGGATGCTCATTTCCTTGGCTTTTGCGCGCCCGACGATGTCCTGAAGCCGAACGATAGCGAAGCCGGGCAGCAGCCCGAGCTTGATCTCGGGTACGGCAAAGCGAGCGCTCTCGGCCGCCAGGATGAAGTCGGACGCAATGGCGAGCTCAAATCCGCCGCCATAGGCTATTCCGTTGACCGCGGCGATCACCGGCTTGAGGGCCCGTTCGGGAGCGCTCAGGACCTCCATGGCGTCGATGAAGAACGCGCGCGCTTTCTCCGGATCGAAATCGAAGGTGCCGATATCGGCGCCAGCGCAGAATGCCTTGCCACCGGCGCCGGTGATGATGCTGACACGTACCGCATCGTCCTGATCAGCCCGCTGTAGTCCTTCGCGGATGCCCATGCGAATGCCGCTGGTCAGTGCGTTCAGCTTTTTGGGTTCGTCGAGCGTCAGGATCGCGATGTTGCCCTGAACATCATAATTTACACTTCCCAATCGTAACATGTGCTTTCCTGAAGGGTTCGTGAGGAGGTGGCTATTGCGGGTCAGGCTCGACGACGGCGACGACGGCGTTTCGCTCGACGGTGTCGCCGGGTTTGAAGTGGACGGCGGTCACGACGCCGTCCACCTCGCTGGCAATGCGCAGTTCCATCTTCATGGATTCCATGACAACGGTCGGATCGCCTGCCTTCACGCGGCTACCGACCGTGACATTGATCTTCAACACCACGCCGGTCATCGGGGCGCGCAGTTCGCCGCTGATCTCGGCGTCGGTGCTGATGTATCTGAGGTAGGGGATCGCGGTCATGGTATGGGCGCGGCGCGGATCGTGCACGAAGATCGCCTGGTCGTTCTGTACGATCCGCACGGTCTCGCAGCGCGCGTTGACTGTGGCTGCGAACATGCCATCGGCAAGCGGCGACAGTTGCACCCGAATCCTGTCATCGTCGACACCGATCAGCATCGCGCCATCTGGCTGCAAGGGCGCAAAGCGGATCTCCGCGCTGTCGCCTGCGGCCTCGAGGTGGAGAATGGGGATCGGTGACAAGCCGTCATCGGCTGCCGCCATCTGCCAGCCGGTCAGACTGTTGGACTGCCAGGGGTTGCCGGAAGCGGCAGCGCGCTGGCGCATCATCCAGAAAAACGCACCAACCGCCAGCGCTTCCGGGTCAATGTCGCCAGCGGTGGCCGCGAGCGCATCGATCTGTTCGTCGATCAGACGGGTATGAAAAGTCGCGGCCCGGGTCGCAGGCAAGGCGATCAATCGACGGAGAAAATCCCGGTTGGTGACGACACCGAAGATCGAGGTTTCACCGAGCGCGCGATCGAGTTGGTCGAGCGTCTGATCGCGGGAGGCGGCATGAGCAATCAGCTTGGCGAGCATCGAGTCGTAATAGGGCGTAACGATCGACCCACTTTCGACGCCGGTCTCGACGCGAATGCCGCTGGACGGGAACCTGACATGGGCGAGCTCTCCAGTGGATGGCATGAAGCCGTCATTCGGATCTTCGGCGCAGATCCGCGCCTCGATCGCGTGGCCCTGGCACAACACTTCGCCCTGCTTCATAGGCAGGCCTTCGCCAGCGGCGATGCGGAGCATAGCCTCGACGATGTCGATGCCGGTAACCATCTCGGTTACGGGATGCTCGACCTGGAGCCGGGGATTGACCTCCAGGAAATAATGGTCGGTGCCGGTGACGATGAATTCGACCGTGCCGACGCCACGATATCTGAGCCTGCGTCCGAGCCGGACAGCGTCGTCGAGGATACGCTGGCGTAAGGCGGGAGCCAGGTTGGCAGCTGGCGCTTCCTCGATGAGCTTCTGGTGGCGACGCTGCAGCGTGCATTCACGTTCGAACAGGTGGATCACGTTGCCGTCGCCGTCACCCGCGATTTGCACCTCGATGTGCCTGCCTTGCAGGATCAGTTTCTCGACGATCAGCCTTGCGTCGCCGAAAGCATTCCTTGCCTCACGCATCGCGGACTCGATTTCGTCGGCAAGTCCGTCGTAGGTCGAGATCGCCCGCATTCCCTTGCCACCGCCGCCGGCCGCGGCCTTGAGCATGACCGGCAGTGCGAGCCGGCGGACGATGCGTTCGACTTCGAGGCGATCCTCGCTCGGAGCTTCGCTTCCGGGTACTGTGGGGACACCGGCGGCGACGGCTTCCCGCTTCGCGGATGCCTTGTCGCCCAGCCGCTCGATGGTATCCGGCGTCGGTCCGATGAATACCAGTCCGGCTGCTTCGACCGCCCGGGCAAAGTCAGTGTTTTCCGCGAGGAAGCCGAAGCCAGGATGGATCGCTTCCGCGCCGGTGGTTTTCGCGGCGGCGATGATGGCATCGATCCGCAGATAGCTTTCCGATGCCGGCGCGCCGCCGATCCCGATGGATTCACCGATAACCCTGACGTGCAAGGCGTCGGCATCTGCGGTGGAGTGCACGGTGGAAACCGCAACGCCGAGCCGTTGGCAGGTGCGGGCGATGCGGCAGGCGATTTCGCCTCGATTGGCAATCAGAATTTTCCTGAACATGGCGGCCCCCTTCGTCTACATCCGGAACACGCCGAAA
Source organism: Bradyrhizobium sp. BRP56 (assembly GCF_020194035.1). Taxonomy (NCBI): domain Bacteria; kingdom Pseudomonadati; phylum Pseudomonadota; class Alphaproteobacteria; order Hyphomicrobiales; family Nitrobacteraceae; genus Bradyrhizobium; species Bradyrhizobium sp. BRP56. The sequence goes on along the minus strand of NZ_JADYVV010000043.1, from coordinate 39,084 downwards.
TCGGTGTGCTGACGCGGGACGCGCCCGGCGAGGTCAAGCAACAGCGCCATCACGCTGCGGGTTTCGAGCGGATCGATCACCATGTCGCACCAGGTGTTGCGGGCGAAATTGTAGGCATTGGCGAAATCCTCGAACGTTCGCCGGGTCGGCGCCATGTAGGCCTCGCGCTCGGCGTCCGTCCAACTCGTGCCCTCGCGTTTGTGCACCTCGTCGCGAACCATCGCGAGCGTGGTCGCGGCCTGGTCGGGACCCATGATGGCGGAACGGGCATTTGGCCACATCATCATGGCATTTGGCCGGAACGCCCGGCCGCACATCGCGAGGTAGCCTGCGCCGTAGGCATTACCCATGATGAGCGTGTATTTCGGGACATTGGCGCTTGCCATTGCCGTGATCATTTTTGCGCCGTTCTTGGTGATGCCGCCTTCCTCGGCTTCACGGCCAACCATGAATCCCGTGACATCCGCCATGAACAGCAGCGGGATGTCGCGCTTGCAGCACAGCTCGATAAAGTGCGTCGCTTTCAGCGCGCTTTCGGAGAACAGCACGCCGTTGTTGCAGAGAATGCCGATCTCGAAGCCCATGATTCGCGCAAAGCCGGTCACCAGCGTATCGCCATAGAGCGGCTTGAACTCATGGAATTCACTGCCGTCGACGAGACGCGCAAGGACATCGCGATTATTGGTGGGAATGCGCGGATCCGAACTGATCAGGCCGTAGATTTCGTTGGGGTCGAAGTGTGGCTCGCGCACCGGGGCGACGGTCCGGGTTTGCCGGGGAATCTCGCCGAGACTGGCGACGATCTCGCGCGTGATGGCAATTGCATGGGCGTCGTTCTCGGCGAGATGGTCAGTGACACCGCTCACTCGGCTATGCATCTCGCCGCCGCCGAGTGCCTCGATGCCGACCTCTTCGCGGGTCGCCGCATAGACCAGCTGCGGCCCGCCGAGGAACATGGCGCCCTGGTTTCTGATGATGACGGTCTCATCGCTCAACGCGGGAATGTAGGCGCCGCCCGCGGTAGAGGGACCGTGCACCACCGCAATTTGCGGGATGCCTTCAGCCGACATCCTGACCTGGTTGTAGAAGATCGAGCCAAACTGGCCATCGTCAGGGAAGATATTGGGCTGGTCGGGCAGGTTGGCGCCGCCGGATTGGACCAGGGTCACGCAGGGCAGGCGGTGCTGCCAGGCGAAGCGCTGCGCACGAACATGCTTCTTGCAGGTGATACCGTAATAGGTGCCGCCCTTTACGGTGGGCTCGTTGGCGATGATCATGCAGGGACGATCGGAGATCATTCCAACGCCGGTAATGATGCTGCCGCCGGGCGGCACGCCTTCGTAAAGGCCGTCGCCGGCCAACTGACAGAATTCGAGGAACGGTGATCCGGGATCGATCAGCGCCGCGATCCGCTCGCGCGGGAGCAGCTGATCGCGTTCCTTGTGAAGCTTGCGTGCCCGTTCCGGGCCGCCCAGTGCTGCCGCGGCCCGGCGCCGCCTGAGATCCGCAACGCGTTCGGCGTAGGCGCTGCGGTTGCGGGCGTAGTCCTCGGTCGAGGTGATGACGTCCGATTTCATGATTGCCATTGCGGGTGGTCCTGGCGGCTGCGCGGCAAGTCCGTCGGTGACCTGCCGCTGGTGTAAATCGACCGGTGGGTCGGCGGTGCGAGCGCCACAAAATCGAGGTGCTGCAAAATTCTAACAAGTGTTAGAATTGATCGCGCGCGGATGCAAGCAGAACTCATGCGGATCCCTCAGGCTTTCCGGAAGCGCGGCAGAGTTATGTCGTCAGAGACCTGGTCGAATGCGAGCTCGACCTCCATGTCGAAGGTGACGTCCGCCGGATCGCTCCCCGTCAGGGTGCTGATCATGCGCGGCCCTTCGTCGAGTTCGACGAGCAACACGGCATAGGGGACATCCACCTTGAATGCGGGGCCGGGAGCCCGATAGACCACGCTGAAGGAGTGCACTTTGCCGCGGCCGGTCGCGGGCCTGTGCACGAGCTTATCGCCGCCGCACTCGCGACATGTGGTTTGCTGGTAGTACTGCACGTTGCGGCATCGGCGGCAGTGCTGCAGCAGGAGCTTGCCGTGGCGCAAGCCATGCCAGAATGCGGTCGTATCGGCATCCGGAGCGGGCAGGGGCTTTCGGGTGGAATTCTCGGATGGCATCACAGCGTTCCCTCAGTGCCCAGAATGACCGTGGCATTGGTGGCGAATCCCGCTCCGAGGCTGTGCACCAGCCCGAGCGCGGCGCCGTCGACCTGCCGCTCGCCGCATTGCCCACGCAGCTGCGCGATCACCTCATGGAAGTGGAACAGGGCGCCAGGCATTCCGGAATGCGCGAATGACAGCAGGCCGCCATGGGTGTTGGAGGGTATTTGGCCGTCGTAGCTCATTTGTCCGTCGGCGACGAACGGGCCGCCTTCACCTTTCCGGCAGAAGCCGAGGTCCTCAAGCATCATCACCACGGTGCCCGTGAAGCAGTCATAGATGCCGGCGACATCCATATCGCGCGGCTGGTAGCCGGCCATTGCGTAGGCCCGCCGGCTGGATTCGACGGCACCGGTCGTGGTCAGGGACGGCATCAGGAAGATGTGCTCGTGGGTGTAGCATTCGCCGCAACCGAGGACGAAAATTGGCTTCTCGATCCCGAGGGCCTTCGCATGCTCGGCCGACGTGAGGACAAATGCCGCGCCGCCGTCCGAGATCAGCGAACAGTCGAGCTTGTGATAGGGCGTGGTGACCATAGGCGAATTCAGCACGTCCGCTGCGGTGATCGGCGTCGTCTGCTGCGCGCCGGGGGTCCGCGCCGCGTGACGCCTGTGCACGACGGCGACCTCCGCCAGCTGCTCGGGCGTGGTGCCGAACTCCCTCATATGCCGTTGTGCGGTCATTGCGAAGGTGTTGGCAACCGGAATGCCGAACGGCATCTCGTATTGCTGATCCCGGCTTTCTGTGAGCGAACGCAGCGCCAGATCCGGCGTCAGCCCCGTCATAAGACTGTCGGCCGCGACCAGCAGCACCACCTTGGCGAGGCCGCCGTGAATGGCGGCCGCACCAATGCTGAACATCGTCGTCGCCGTGGCGCCGGACACCTGCAACGTGTTCGAGAAGGTCGGACGGATTCCAAAATACTCGCTGAAGGCAACGCTGAAGCGATGGAACGGGGAGGCGAAGGCATGGCTCGACAGCACGCCGTCCACCTGGCTCTTGGCGAGGCCGGCGTCGGCGAGTGCGTTTGCTGCGGCCTCTGCCGCAAGCGAGAGCGGACTGCGGCCTGGCACCTTGCCGACCGCCGACAATCCGATGCCGATGACGGCAACCTTTCCTCTCAGGCTGGTGTCGCTCATGTGGAAGCTTTCAACAGGCGTTCGAGTTCGTGGCGCTGGACCTTGCCACTTGTCGAGCGAGGGAATTCACCGAAGGCAATGAAACGGAATTCGCGCGGCCGCTTGTAGCTCGCCAGCTCGCGGCGGCACAGTTCGGTGAGCTCGGCTACCGTCATTGCAGCCCCTTCGCGGCAAGCGACAAAGGCGACGGGGGCCTCTCCCCACCTTGGGTCGGCAGCGCGGACCACTGCGACTTCCGCGATCCGATCGTCGCCTAGCAGGACGCGTTCGATTTCGGCGGGATAGATATTCTCGCCGCCCGACTTGATCAGGTATTTGGCGCGGTCGACGAAATCGAGCGTTCCGTCGGCGTTGCGCCTGAATACGTCGCCCATGTGAAACCAGCCGCCGCGGAAGTCGCGCGTGTTGGTCTCGTCCGCGCGCCAATAGCCGGAGAATAGTGTCGGGCTGCGGATGGCCAACTCGCCGGGCTCGCCGGGCGCGACCTCGTTGTCGGAGGTGTCCACCAGCTTGATCTGGCAGAACGCATTTTGCCGCTTGGACAGGCTGGCCGGCACTTCGCCTGGCGCAATCAGCGCCCGCGTCGCCGGCGGCAGGCCGGTCTCGGTCGAGCCGAAGCTGTTGAGATAGGGGGCGCCGAGCATTTCGGTGACCTCGGCAATGGCGTGCGGGGCGACCAGATCGGCCATGGCTCCGCACACCCGCACTCCCTTCACCTTGGTGCGTTGCGCTTTCAGACCATCGATAAGCGCCTCTACCATGCCGGGAATGAGGACCAGCCAGCCGATGTCGTGTTGGGAAACGGCCATCAGCAGCGGTTCCAGCTGGAAGCCGTCGATCACAACGACAGTTCCGCCGCGCAGCAGGGTGGCGAGCGCATGATCGGTCGAGGCCATGTGGAACAGGGGGGCCCATGCGACGAATGTGTCGTGCGGAGCGATACCGAGTTCGGAGGAGAATACCAACGCCCGCATGACCATCGCGCGGTGCGAAATCACGGCACCTTTCGGCAGGCCGGTCGTTCCGCTGGTGTAGAGAATGACGAGCCCATCTTCCGGTTCGGCGACAGACGGGGATGCCCGCCCGTCTGCTCGCGTAAGCTCGCTTTCGTATTGAGATCCGATCTCCAGGATTGGAGTCGCCTTCGCGGCCGGCGGGAGGCTTGCTGCGAGGTCGGCCTCGACCAGCAGCAGCTTGGGCGACACCAATTCGATGCAATAGGAGAGTTCGCGCTCCGACAACCGCCAGTTAAGGCAAGCCGTGATGATCCCGAGATTGGCGGCCGCCAACTCGATCTCGAGATATTCGGGACGGTTGCGCGACAGCAGGCCAAGCCGGTCGCCACGTTGCAGGCCCCGCGCGGCAAGCAGGACGGTCAACCGACGGACCCGGTCGCGCAACTCCCCATAGGTCACGTGCCGGCCGCGGTATTCGATCGCAGGCCTGTTGGCATGAAGCTCCGCACAGGCCTCGAACAGTGCACCGACGGTTCCGACGCCGGATCCGCCGCCTGTCTGGATACTGAGCCCGGTTTCCGTCAACGTTTCCTCGAGCGCTGTCTTTCGACATGCTTGCGCCGGCCGACTACAAATTCTAACATCTGTTAGAAATAATTGGTAGCGCTTCTTAGGCGCCAAAAGCGGGAAGATCAATATGTCCAATCGGTACGCGGCCTACACGAGGTTGAAGCTCGACTATCCGGCTGAACGGATCCTTCGGATCACCTTCGACCGACCGGAGACCTATAACTCCGTCGACGCCGAGACCCATACACAGCTCACTCACATCTGGAGGGACATCGACAGCGATCCCGACATCAGCGCCGTGATTGTCACGGGGGCGGGCAAGGCATTCTCCGCGGGCGGCGATTTCGAGCTGATCAAGTCACTGCTCGACAATCCGGCCGCGCGGATGGCGACCTGGAAAGAGGCCAAGGATCTCGTCTACAACGTCATCAACTGCAACAAGCCAATCATCTCGGCGATCAACGGCGTCGCCGTGGGCGCCGGCCTCGTCGTCGGGATCCTTGCCGACGTGTCGATCTGTGGCAAATCGGCGCGGATCGTGGACGGGCACACCCGGCTCGGTGTCGCCGCTGGCGACGTCGCCTGTATCATCTGGCCGCTGCTCTGCGGACTGGCGAAGGCAAAGTACTATCTGCTCACGTGCAAGCCGCTGTCGGGTGAGGAAGCCGAGCGTATCGGCCTGGTTTCGCTGTGCGTCGACGATGCGGAGCTGCAAGGCATCGCATTGGAAACGGCGCAGGATCTCGCCACCGGCGCACAGAGTGCGATCCGCTGGACCAAATATGCGTTGAACAACTGGCTTCGCGTCAACGGGCCGCTGTTCGACACGTCAACCGCCCTCGAAATCCTCGGCTTTGCCGGCAATGAGGCCCGCGAAGGCCTGGCCTCGCACCTTGAGAAGCGCAAGCCAGCTTTCCCCAAGGATTGCCCGATCTAGGATCGTCTGATCCCCGTCAAGGCAACCGACCTGAGTGGTTGCCTTGATGTCTCACTTCACACCAAGCGACGTCGCCTGGTCCGGGCCAATCCGGGCCAGCAGCTATCCCTTGAGCTTCTGACGGATATGGTCGATCGCCTCGGGGTTGGCGAGCGCCGACAGATCGCCGGGGTCCTTGTCTTCGAAGACTGCGCGAAGCACACGGCGCATGATCTTCATGTTGCGCGTCTTCGGCAGGTCATCGACCAGCAATACCCTTTCCGGGCGATACGAGGTGCCCATTCCGTGCACCAGGGCCTGGGCAAGCTCTTCCGACAGCGCGCGGAGGTCTTTCGCACCAGGGCTCGGCACGCAAGCACAAACGATAGCGGAGCCTTTGACCGGATGCGGGACGCTGAAGACGGCAGCTTCCGCGACCTTGCCGGTTGCGGTCAGCACGCCCTCGAGCTCTGCCGGACCGACGCGCTTGCCCGAAATCTTGAGGGTGTCGTCCGAGCGGCCAAGAATGTAATAGAGACCGTCCTTGCCGCGCATGGCAAAGTCGCCATGCACCCAGATTCCCGGAATCGTATTCCAGTAGCTCTCGAGATAGCGCCGGTCGTCCTTCCACAGGCTCTTGGTGAGCCCGATCGATGCATGACGCAGCACCAGCTCGCCAACCTCGCCGTCGGGGACAGGGTTACCCGCCATGTCGACGATATCCGCGCCGACTCCGAGGGCCGGCCGGGAGAACGAACACGGGTTCATTGGATGGTTGGGGATGCCGGTGAAGATGCAGCCGCCGACTTCCGTTCCGCCGGAAATATTGATGATTGGGATCTTTGACTTGCAGACGTGTTCGAAGAACCATCGCCACGGTGTCTCGGTCCAGGCCTCGCCGCCCGAAGCAGTCATTCGCAGGCTCGAGAGGTCGTACCGCTGGACCTCCTCGCCATGGCGCATCATGCCGCGCACGATGGTCGGTGAAACACCGAGATAGGTGACCTTGTGATCGGCGATCAGGCGCCAGAAGCGTCCCGTATCGGGATAATCGGGCGTCCCCTCGGCCACGAGGAGTCTGCCGCCTGCGAAGCTTGGAATGCAGGCGCACATCGCGCCCACCATCCATCCCATGTCGCTGAAGAAGAAAAACAGATCCGTTGGCTTGAAGTCGCCGCAGATGATCATATCCCGCGTCACCATTGAGCCAATGAAGCTGATATGCGTCCACACGCAGCCCTTTGGTTCGCCGGTCGTTCCCGACGTGTAGAGAAGGATGGCAGGATCTTCCGCGTCCATCTCGACGGTCGGAAGGTTTGCCTCCTCCTTGGCGATCTCATCCCACCAGTGGTCGCGTCCCGCCTGGATGGGGGTGTCGATGCCGAGCCCGCCGCGGTTTGCCACGATCACATGCTGGACGGTTGGTGCGGTCTCCAGGGCCTCGTCGAGAACCGATTTCAGCGGAGCCGGCGCGCCTCGACGCCAGGTACCGTTCGCGGTGATGACGGCCTTCGCTTCACCATGGTTGAGCCGCGCCCTGATCGGGTCGGGACCGAAGCCGGAGAACAGGGGCATCACGATCGCCCCGATCTTCAGGATTGCAAAGAAAGCCATAAAGGTTTCGGGCAGGTTGGGCATGTAGATCGCGACGACGTCGCGCTTGTCGATGCCGAGCTTGCGCAGGCCCGATGCTAGCCGTTCGACAGCGGATGCGAACTCGGCGTAGCTCAGTCGCCGCTGCTCGCGCCTGTCTTCGCCTTCCCAGACCAGGAATGTCTTGTCCCAGACTTCAGTTCCGCGGTGCTTGTCGATGCAATTGAGGACGATGTTCGTGGTCCCGCCAACGCACCAGCGCGCCCACGGTTCGCCCCGTGCAAGATCAAGGATCTTCTCGGGCTTGCGATAGAAGCGAACGTCACAGAACCCGAACACTTCCTGCGCGAGCCAGGCTGGATCGATGTCGGCCTTGGCCGCCAGCGTGTCGTAGTCCGGCTGCCCGGTGGCGCGAAGAAACGCGCTCAGGTTGCTCTGCTCCACCAGTTCCGCGGGGGGCGTCCAGAGATACGCCATCTTGCTTCCTCCTGCCTCAAGAGCTGCGCCATGTTCTTGCATCTGGCGTGCGGCGATGTATTCTAACAAATGTTAGAATTCAAGGAAGAAGATATCGTGGCTGAAAAAGAGCAAGTCCGCTATTCCGTCGAAGACGGCATCGCGACGGTGACCATCGACCGTCCCGAACGCAAGAACGCGCTCTCGGTCGAGGCGATGAACGGCCTGACCGACGCCTGGGACAGGGTCGAAACCGACGCCTCGGTCCGCGCGATCATCCTGACCTCAGCGGATTGCGGGGTATTCTGCGCAGGGCTGGATCTGAAGCAGGCCGCGGAAATCCGGGCGAGGGACGGGGTGGATATCCTGACGCTGATGCGTGATCCCATGCAGCACGCGATGCGGAAGGTCTCCAAGCCCATCATTGCTGCCATGACGGGATCTTTGATGGCCGGCGGGATGATGCTTGCGCTGAAGTGCGACTTGAGGATCGGGCTGCGCGGCACCCGTGCGGGAATAACCGAGGTCAAGATGGGGCGCGGGTCCCCGTGGGCGGTGCCGGTGCTTTGGATGGTGCCGCAACCCCTACTGATGGAGATGGTTCTGACGGGCGAGACGATCGCGATCGAACGGCTCGCGGAGCATGGTTTCGTGAACTCGCTTGAGGATACACCAAAGGCCGTGCGCGAACGCGCGCTTGAGCTGGCGCGGAAAATCGTCGAGGGCGCGCCATTGTCGGTCAAGGCGGCCAAAGCGAGTGTGCTAGCCGCGATGGACCTGGGGCTTGCGCAGGGCCTCGTCGCGGCCGAGCGCCTGCATCAGGAGGCCTATGCCAGTCTCGATGCGATCGAAGGGCCGAAAGCGTTCGCAGAGAAGCGCAAGCCAGTCTGGCAGGGCAGATAGATTGGGATCAGGGCTTATTGACGCCTTCGAAGATCAGCGTCTCCGTGCGACGGGCCAATTCAAGCACGGCATCCCTGTTTTCCAGCCTGAACCATTCGATTGTCCAGTTGAGAGCGCCGATTACGAACATACGCAATGGCACCACCTCCATGTCGGCGCGGATCTCGCCGGCGCGCCGGGCATCGATGAAGAGCTGGTCCCAATATTCTGCGTATGCGCGCCGCAGCGGCCGGTGCGGCTTCTTCAGTTGCTCCGGCAATTGCCCGTAGATTCGAATGTTGGCTGAAGTGAAGTCGCTCGTCTCGAGGAGCGCGACGAGGTGGGCCTCGATCGCAAGACCGATCTTGCGCCGGTGCGATACTTTTCCGGCGCGCTCGACCGAGTTCTTCACCGTCTCGAACACGTGGCGCAGGCCGCGGTCCAGCACCTCGTCGAGAATCTGCTCCTTGGAGTCGAAATGGTAGTAGATGCTACCGGCCTTTATCTTGGCCCTGGTTGCGATCTGGCGCAGCGTCGTGGCCGAAAACCCCTGGCGGCGGAACAGCTGGGCCGCGGAATGCAGGATGAGGTCCCGCGACCGCTCGGACTTGGGCGTTGCGGCCGCAGGGCCTTTGTCGGGCCCGGTCTTGCGCCCGCGGCTCGGGGGGAGGGCTTTCGGCCGACGTCCCGCCGGCCTCGGGCCAGACCGGTCACCGGAACGCAAGGATGACCGCACCGTTTTCATACCTCCCGCAAGCTCCGTGTCGACATACCAGACTGCCGGCTCGTGCAACCAATGATCGTTGTCGAAGCAGATTCCGTAGAGCATGGCAATATCCGGCAGGTAACAGCCCGATGGTACCTGACGGCATCAAAACACAGGGCCCGTAAGCCGCGCGGCTGTGGCGGGCTCGCCTGGCAGGCGGCAGGCGACATTCGGCACAACCTCCGATGCCGCGGGAGTTGAGAAGTCATTCCTGGCTAAGCGGCGTTTCTGTCGCCGCCTCTTTCGCGCTCAGCCAAATTCAACGTTGCCACTCACTTAAGATCGGCTTTTCACCATCCCGCGGTGGGGACCAGTTCCTGATGTCAGCGCATGGAGTGGCCGGCTCGGGGGCGGCTATCGCTTTGATGCACCTTTGGGCGTGCCGGCGTCACGCTTCGGCGAGGCCCCCGATCGGTGCGGGAAATAGAACCGATATGAGATCCGCGCCTGCCGGCAAATTGATCGGGTGTGTGATTGGATCGATGATTTGCCCGACGGCAAAGAGAATATTTTCAAAGTTGGTTTTGGGGCATGGCAAAGATGGAGTAAGCTGGCCTCGTCGGGTTGCCCATGGCAAATGCACTTACGATAAGGAAGGATCACCTTCCAAAAGGTGACATGGAACGGCGAGCGGCGCAGTACGTTCGCATGTCTACCGAAAAGCAAGTCTACTCAATCGCAAACCAGATGGCAGTGATCGCGGCTTACGCCAGCGCGCACCGTCTGGCGATCGTCAAGACCTACGCGGACGAAGGCAAAAGCGGCCTTCAGATCAAGAACCGAGCAGGCCTTCGACGGTTGATAAGCGATGTCACAACAGGCGCAGCCGATTATGGTCAGCTTCTCGTATACGATGTGAGCCGGTGGGGGCGGTTTCAAGATCTAGACGAAGGTGCTCACTACGAGTTCCTCTGCCGGCAAGCCGGGGTGGAGGTCGAATATTGCGCCGAGGGATTCAAGAATGACTTCAGTTTGGCCTCTACCTTGGGAAAGTATCTCAAGCGAACGCAGGCCGCCGACTTCAGTCGCGATCTATCCGCCAGGGTGCATGCCTCCCACTCGCGGGTTATCCGGCAAGGGTTCTCGGTAGGTGCTCCGAAGACCTACGGTCTCAGACGCGAGCTGGTTGACCAGAAGCAGCGGCCGAAGATGTTTCTGGAGAAGGGCGAGGCCAAATTTTTGCAATCCGATCGCGTGAAGATCCGGCCGGGGCCTCCGGATCAGGTCGCCATCGTCAAATGGATTTTCGCGCAATGTCTCAAGGGAAAATGCGATGCATGGATAGCGAGAGAGCTGAACCGCCGCAATGTGGAGACATCCACGGGGCACCCTTGGAATCCTGCGCTCATCTATCGCATTCTCAAAAACGAAACCTTTATCGGAAACCTCCTTTACAATCGAGTCTCGCGCAAACTCAAGGGGCCGAGAGTCATCAATCCACCCGACCAGTGGATTCGCGTGGAACGGTGCATTGACCCGGTGATCAGCGTGTCCACCTTCGAGCGCGTCCAAAAAATTCTTGCTAACCGGCGTGTCGAGATATCAGAAACTGAAATGCTAGTTCGATTGCGCCGGACCCTCAAAAAAAGAGGACGGTTGAGCACCGGTATCATCAATAGCACTGTCGGATTGCCGAGCTTCCACACTTTTATTCGCCATTTCGGAACTATTCGAGAAGCTTACCGGTTGATCGGTTATACTTCCGAACGGGACCATACATACATTGATGCGAAAGAGCATTGGGCAGAGGAGATAGGAGCGCTGCGCCGGGAGATCGTGGCGGATCTCAAAGCGCTCGGCATAAAAGCAAACTCATCGGGCGACCAAGTCCTTATCGGAAGGGAGGTCTTGCTGGACTTTCGCGTTGCTCGCGCATACCGCTATCCCGGGTGTCTAAACCAGTACCGCATTCCATTCATTCGAAAGGTGATCGGCCGGTGGGTCGTCGTCATCAGGCTGACCAACGACGCCAAGTCGGTTCTCGACTACATGCTGATCCCGAAAACAGGCTTGGTCAAACCAGATACGAGAGATGGCGTAAGAATAAGCGATGCCGCGCGAGACCGCCTTGGTTTTGAGATCTTCAAGTCGCCGCATACCCTGTCGATGGGGATACATCGAAAGCTTTCGCTTGGACGAACGGGAATTCGCAAGATCAAATAGCTGGCGCCGCTTCCGGAGCGCTTGCCAATAGCAAGGCTCATGACGTAGCCGGGTCCTCGTTCCGTCCCCTGGTTCACAGTCGCAAGCTTGTCGTCCCGCAAGGGTCGTTGCAGCGCTCTTGCTTCATCTCACGGCGCTCGCATCCATACGTCGCGCTCCTCATCTGTAGTGAGGACAACGGGCATGACCTTGAGGTGGATTGACTCAACGACAGCGTTCTGCGGCCTCGTCAGAAAGCCATAAACGTTGTGAGGACCTGGGATCGACTTTGACTTGGTGCCCGATCACCCCCTTGAACGCGGTCCAGATGCCGGCGAAGACCGTCAGCGGCACGTCCTTTTTCTTGGTCTCCAGGTTCGGCTCAGGAGCACACTCGAAGCCATTGAACGGCACCAGGGAGCGGTTCTCCGGCTTAAGCCAGCCCGCAGTACATCGCTCAAGCATGAGGCTTTCCGCCTTTGTCGTCGAGGGCCTTGTCGGCTGCGCGACCTTCGGCCATTGCCTCGACAGCCTCGACAACGTTTCGCCGCGCGGCTCGATCCTTAATCGCGCGGAATGCCCGTAGCAGTCGGAAGATGTCTGCCGCGTCTCGAGCGAGTTGCTCCTTCGTCAAAGGTGAATCCCCGCAATGACCGCTGAAACGGATCGTGGAATCGAAAAGGACCGTCCAAGGGGCGGTCCTTTCCGGCCGGCTGCAATGGGCCTGTAAAAACTCGAAAGGTGAAAAATGCTCTGCAAGTTACGATAATATCGGCAGGGATTGTATTACGGCCGTCCTGCCTCTCGCGAAATCCGGATCAATACGGTGTTCTGGCCGTCGAACGAGACGTGGCTGGGACAAGTGCAGTATGCGGCGATCCGACAGCTGCAGCCGCGGCGGCAGAAGCCTAACAGGCGCTTGGCGGGACCCTCACTGGAGGACCTTCGGTAGCACGACAACGACATCGATTTCCCGGCCGATGATCTGCGACGCAACGATTGCGATGGGCAGGGCGAAATTGTCCTCGATTTCGGCTGCGCTCGATTCGTCTCTTGCGTAGACATACAGAAGATACCCGTCGATCTCCGCAAAGCGGATGCCGGCGAACACGCGGTCAAACGTTCCCGCGCCAACGATGAACGCCATTCTCGCCTGTATCGCGTAGTTCTGGATTTCGGTCAGGTCCATCTTGTTACCGTTAGGGATATTGCGTTGCTCGACATGTTAGATGTTTACGCCTCCTGCTGGCGGCAAGGGCTGTTTTTCAGAATCGAGCCGAAGGGCGAGCTCCGGACTGGGTGAAGGCGGTCCGCTTTGAGTTACCAACGGAAGGGCTCCTGGCCTATAAGAGGATGAGGTCACCGGTTAAGCCCGGTTACCTTTGACCGTCTCATGGTTCAGCAAGGCGCGCAGAGTGAACAACCCAGAAGCCGTCGCCGCAATCGTGTCGGCCCTCCGGGAGGCCCACGGGGACAACGTTGCTCGCGCCTTCCTTGCTGATGGGGTAACCCTTGCGGCGCTTGTCGACGCAGTTTTCTCCCTCCCGATAAAGAATAGTGTGGCAGTCAGAACGATCGCCCGCGCGCTCGAATCCGGAGATTTTGTTATCTCACCCGACGTCGGGCCGCTTTGGCACGTCAGATATGTGTACAGCCACCCGGGCTCGATGACCGTCGTAGACATGGTGGTGCTGACACCCGAGAGGACGTTCACGAGCACCGAGATCTCGTTGCAGCTGCGCGGGTGATCCCCATTGCGGTTCGGGCCTCAAGGACTCTATTGCAATTCCTGGATATGGCCGGTGCTGTCGACGAGAATGGACCGTTCCTTCCCATCCCGTGTGGCCTTGAACGTCTTGATCTTGCCAGATGGCACTTCGCGGATTTGCGAATAGCCAGCTGCTTCAAGCCTTGCCTTGATATTTTCCAAGGTGAGGGCAGATGCTGCCGCTGGGGCGTCGAAAACCGTCAGAAAGCAAAGGGCAGCGAGCTTTTGCGCTTTCATGTCCATTAGTCGATCTGAGTTGCCGATGATGCCGTCTCCTTGTCACAGCAGAATTGGACCAATTCTGCCCACTGTCTAGCGAGAAATGCATGGAAAGCGCTTAAGATGATTCAATGGGAAGCGGCGGTCGTTCGATGGACTGAGCGCGGAAGGGGCCGGCGAGTTCTGCGTGAATGCTACCCATGAAATTTCGCCCGAAGCGCGGTTTTCGCTCGGTCAGGTCATCCGGGGCCGGCTTGCGCAGCAGGCGCGATCTGAAATTAGATCGAGAGTGCTAAATCGGGAGATCGAGTTGAGGTTCCGCTCGGTCTTGGTCATGGAGCGCTGACAGCGACACGCCCAGCAAGCGTACGGATTTCGGCAAGGGCATCTCGTGCCGTAACAGGTCGAGAGCCAGACGCTCGAGGTCAGCGCGGTTAGATACCGGGCTAGACACCGATCTGCTGCGGGTAATGATCTCGAAATCGAAGAACTTGACCTTTAGCGTCACCGTGCGCCCTCGGCTGCCGGTGCTTTCGCAATGCCGCCAGACCTTGTCGATGAGCGACTGGAGCTCGACCGCCAGGGCGTCGAACGCTGTCAAATCGTTCGAGAATGTATTCTCTGCGCCGATGGACTTTCGTATCCGGTTCGCTCGAACCGGACGCTCGTCGACGCCGCGCGAGATGCAGTAGTAGTAGGCGCCGGATTTGCCGAAATTCGCGTTCATGAACTCGAGCGTCTGGTTGCGGATGTCGAGCCCGGTGAAGATGCCGAGGCCGTTGAACTTGGCTGTCGTCGCCGGGCCGATGCCGTGGAATCGGCCAACGGGGAGATTCTCCACGAAGGCAGGCCCCATCCCGGGTGTGATGACGAACTGGCCGTTGGGCTTACGATGGTCGGACGCGAGCTTCGCCAGGAACTTGTTGTAGGAGATTCCGGCAGAGGCCGTGAGGCCGGTTTCGGCGAGGATTTTGGCCCTGATAGCGGTAGCGATCTCGGTTGCGAGCGCGATCTTCTGAATGTTCTCGGTGACGTCGAGATATGCCTCGTCCAGCGACAGCGGCTCGATGATTTCCGTGTGCTCGGCGAAGATGTCCCGGATCTGCCGGCTGACGGCCTTGTAGACCTCGAAACGCGGCTTCACGAAAACCAGCTCCGGACACTGACGCTTTGCGGTGACCGACGGCATTGCTGAGCGGACCCCGAACTTGCGGGCCTCGTAACTCGCTGCGGCCACGACGCCGCGTTCTGCGGAGCCACCGACGGCCAATGGCTTGCCGCGCAAGTCGGGATTGTCCCGTTGCTCCACCGACGCGTAGAACGCGTCCATGTCGATATGAATGATCTTGCGCGGTCGGGCCTCGCCGCTGTTCCGCGCCTGGTCTGGCGAATTCATTCGGAGACAGTACTCGAGGCCGTCGCGCGCGGGAATGGCGGGGAAAACGGGGAAAAGTCCGGTTCCGAACTGGCCGGTCGGACGTCGTGAGCCTCATGTTACCAACTCGCTATTGGACTTCGGCGATATCGCCCAGGCTTGGACGTTTTGGCCTTCGCCCGGAGTGTTTGTCTTCATTTCGTTGCGAGCCTTTTCATGAAGCAGTTTGACGAGCGGACGACCGCTAACCTCGATGTTGTTCTGGATGAAGTCTGCCGCGATCTCCCGAACGGCGGTGGCGATCACGAAACCAGGAAGTTCATCGCGCGAAAGCTGCTGCGGGCCGCCCAGCAGGGGAAAAAGACGCTTGGGGCTCTTGGGCGCGTTGCTCGACAGGCCTTGCAGGGGATTCCGGAAGACCGTCCAGGGTAACGCGCTGGGCAGGGTCTGCTGCTTCGCAACCAGGCGTTGATTGGAGTTTACGGCAAGTAAGCGGGGAGTGTTATGTACGATGTTTATTTGAACAGGAGCAACGAGCTTCTGGTTGTTATTCGGGGTGGCTCTATCCCTTCGGCAATCGCCGGAAGGTGGCGCAAACAGAAGCGTGTCGTTCGATCTGTCAGCCACGGTATTCGCGACGACGTCCGGCAGCATGGTTATCATCATCGCAATCTGGCGAAGCGATTGGTCGCCTCGACGAGGGCGGGGCTGCAGTAGGGATTATATTGCGTCGCACGGTGGGTGCTTGATCTCACCACAGTTTCGGGCTGACGCTATTCGACCGGCGTCTCAGGCACGATCGGAGATTGCGCCAATCGCAGGGAGATAAACCACCAGGAATCGCGCCGGGAGAGCGGGCCAACTAGTAGTGATCAGGACCGAACGTTGCTGCGCCCGTGATTGATTTTTGCCGAGATCTCCCTGCGAGATGCCTCGCATGAGGCCGTCGCGAAAGATACCCAATCAGCGCCGGGCCTCTTGCTCCGACTTCACTGAATTGCAGCCATAGCAACGAAACACATGGACCGCTTCGTACTTACCAACGGAGCGTAGTTCGGCCAACAGGGCCATATGACGACCGCAAACGTCACATTTGCATGCGAGCGCTTCCGTCTCTTGCCTGGACAGTGTTGGCATAGCGAACGTCCCATGCGCTATCCGCCGAGGGTTCGATCATGGGCCTCAGAACACGCTCGTTGTATCCGTGCGAATACGGGCTCTTCGTTTCCGGCGACGCTCTCCGCGTCCTTGATGGACCTTATATGTTATCGTCATGCCCCAAATGGGCTAAGCCTCCGTCGCAGTCGCGGCGTGTGGAATGTTGGACATCAACATCGCATACTGAGTGGCATGACGACCAAGACGCCTCATTTTCAGCCGGAGAAGACAAAAGACGGTCGCTGGTTTGTAGCGGTCAAGACCGGCAATGGGCCGGATTCTCACATCGGAGATTTTGATACGGAAGCCGACGCGGAGCGCTGGATTGCAACCAAGGCGAAGTACTGGCCTGGCAGAGAGAGCTGAAGTGCCGGGCTCCACTCTCCTGCGAATGCAGGCAATGCTAGCCTAATCCAGGCCAAATACCGGAAAATGGCTTGCATCGTTCCTGAAGCTTAACGGGAAAAACCAACGTGGTTTTTGCGATCCGGCACCTTGCTTCAGCGCAAAAGCTCTCACATGGGCGCGGGTGCGAAATTGAATGGACATTCAAAGAAATTCGATGATTTAGTGTGCCCGGTGAGCCGGGAAGAGGAGATCGTTGCTTGCAGAAAGCGGAAAAACGGGCGCGGGGACGCCCGGTGGGATCGTCCGATCAGGAAGCAAAGCGACATGAGTTCGTGATCGCAGTCATGAAGGCGATCGCGGAGCGCGGCTACAAGGACGTGACAGTGGCGACCATTTGCGAGGCGGCCGGCTTTTCGCGCGGTCTGATCGGGCACTATTTTCCTGGGAAGGACGCGTTGTTGCTTCACGCGGTAGGGGAAGTGGCCAAGGATTTTGAACTGGCGACGAGAGCTGCGGCGGAGGCGGCCGGCCAAGATCCGCTTGACCGCTTGCACGCTATCGTCAGCGCAAGTTTTCGGGCGCCCGTGTTCACGCCGGAAAGGGTCCTGGTCTGGGTCGCTCTGGCCAGCACGTCGCGCTGGTCTCCTGATCTTGCCGAGATTTATCACAAGCTGAACCGGCCGTATCGCCGTGGCTTGGCCAACCTTATGCAGCGCGCCGCGAATGCGCGGGGTGCCAAAGTTAATCCCGACCGTCTTGCGATCACGCTCACTCAGCTTACCGAAGGTCTGTGGTCCGGCTGGGCTGCCGATCCAAGAACGATATCCGCCGCGGAGGGAGAAGCGGCTTGTCACGACCTTCTCGACGCGTTCTTTCCGCCAAGAAGAGTGGCAAACTGAGGAGCTTGTAGCTAACTGCGCTTCTTCATTCCGCGCAGGTCAATTGCGCCGGTGAGGGTCCGGGGGTCCAAGTCGGGTGCGAAGATTTGCGCCTTGTTGATCTTCTGAGTAGCGGTGACTGGCATCCGATCGAGGAACAGAATCCATCCGGGAGCCTTGTAGTAGGCGAGCTGCTCCTTGCAATAGTTGGCGATGTCGTGCGCAAGCTGATAGTCGGCCATACGGTTCGGGGCAGGGACGACGCAGGCAAAGATCTCTTCTCCCGCCTTCTCGTCAGGGACAGCCAGAATCGCAATCTGATCAACCGCGGGGTGCCGGCAAAGTACGGTCTCGACTTCGGTGGCCGCAATGTTTTCGCCAGAGCGCCGGATCATGTTCTTGCGCCGATCGACGAAATAGATGATCCCGTCTTCGTCCTGGCGAACAATGTCGCCCGAATGCCACCAGCCTCCGCTCCACCCGGCCTCGGTTGCGGCCTCGTCATCGAGATAGCCAGCAAAGAAGCCCTTGCGGGGATTTTCGCCGGCCAGCCGGACGACAAGCTCGCCTTCCGCTCCTGCCGCAACGTCGCTGTTGTGTTCGCCGACTACCCTTGCCTCGAGTGGACCAACCGCACGCCCGATCGCCCGAACGCCGATTGGGCGCGGATCCTGATCGTTGGCCGTCCAGCGTCCAACCTCGGTCATGCCCCAGACCTCGAGATGAGGAATGCCAAAGCGTTCCTCGAATTCGCGGTGAATGGCAGGCTCCATTCCTGCGCCAAAGCCAAATCGGACGCCATGCGCACGTTCGTCCGGCGAACTGTCCAGGGCGACCAAGGCCTGTGGTACGGCTCCGATGTAATGCACGATGGTCGCCCGGGTGGTTGATACCTCGTTCCACCAACGCTTCGCCGAAAAATACTCGGGACGGATTACGCATCCCTGCGACAGCAGCATCGGCATCAGGGCGACTACGCCAGCATGGACGTGGAAGACCGGCATCGGGTTGAATAGGCGATCTTGGCCCGGCGCGATCGAAAAGCGGCCGCCGCTTCCTGCAAGAATAAAGAACCATTCGCCGGCGGAGAGCCAATAGTCGTTTGTGGTCAGGCAGCCTTTCGGGCGACCAGTCGTGCCGGATGTATAGAAAATCCCTGCCTCGGTTTTTCGATCGAGCGTGCCGGTGGCCGCAGGTCGTGCCGGCGAGGGCAGCCGTTCCGGCAAGCTGTCCACGGTGAAGACGGCGAACTGGCCTGCCAATTCGTCCGCAACTGCAGTCAGCCGCTCAACGTGATGGGGAAGGGCGACCGCGAGGACCACGCCGCTATGCTGCATCTGGTAGAGCAGTTCGGCGTGTCGGTGATCGGGGTTAACCGGCACCACACTTGCTCCCACGGCATTGAGCGCAAGCAAGTGCAGGAAATAGTCGGGTCTGTTCTCGACGAGCAAGGCAACGCGATGTCCAAGCCCGTATCCGGCGCGCCTGTAGCATTCGGTGAGAGCCGCCACGCGCCGCATGACATCTTGATAGGTCCACTCAATTCCATCGGGGGCGTAGGAGGTGCCGGCCGGCACGCAGATGAAGGCGTTGTCCGGCGCTGCGGCTGTACTCGCGCGAAATGCTTCGAAGATCGTCTCGGCCACTGTCGTCCTTCTCCCAGGCCATTGCGGGCAAGTTCGACCAGCCGCTTGGGCCGGTCCCAGGCCGCGACTAGCGGCAATTTTGTCTACCGATCGGGCACGCCCGACTTGCGCGTTCCATGGCGGCAGGTCGCATCGATCGCCTTGTTCCGCTTCTTCTGGCTCCCAGAACGATCCTAAGGGGGCCGCGGAAGAAGGCAATAATAATTTTGTTGAACGTCCGACAAATTATGCCATCATGGCGATGGAAGCCCAATAATCAAACAACGGTGGGGAGGTGAGCATGCTTTGGAGATGGACC
This sequence comes from Bradyrhizobium sp. BRP56, assembly GCF_020194035.1. Taxonomy (NCBI): domain Bacteria; kingdom Pseudomonadati; phylum Pseudomonadota; class Alphaproteobacteria; order Hyphomicrobiales; family Nitrobacteraceae; genus Bradyrhizobium; species Bradyrhizobium sp. BRP56. Next base: position 19,762 of record NZ_JADYVV010000043.1, on the reverse strand, counting down.
GGGATTGGGGTCATCGCGCTGCTGGTCGTGGGGCCGGTGGCCGCGCCGGCCAGCGAAGATACGCCTGTCAAGATCGGCGTTCTCGGCGACCAGTCGTCGGTTTATTCCGCTGCCGGGGGGCGAGGCAGCGTCGAGGCGGCAAAGCTCGCAGCCGAAGATGCGGGGCCGGTGCTCGGCAAGCCGGTCGAGATCGTCTCGGCGGATTTCCAACTGAAGGTCGATGTCGGCGTTGCGATCGCGAGGAAGTGGTACGACGAGGAGAATGTGGACGCGATCATCGACGTGCCGTTCTCGGGCCTTGCCTTGGCTATCGCCGACATGACCAAGAGCAAGAAGAAGCTCGCGCTGTTCAATGCGGCGGCTAGTTCGGAGCTTACCGGCACGAAATGCTCGCCCTATGTTGCGCAGTGGACTTACGACACGTATTCGTTGGGGCATGGGCCGACCAGTGGTCTCGTCAGTCGCGGCGAAAATTCATGGTTCTTCCTGACTAACGACACCGTGTTCGGCGCGAGCCTTGAAGGCGATGCGTCCGCGGCCGTCAAGGCCGGCGGAGGCACGGTGATCGGCTCGGTGCGTACGCCGACAGGCGCGACGGACTTCTCGTCGTTCCTGCTGCAGGCGCAAGCCTCCAAAGCGAAAGTGATCGGCGTCGTTGAGGCGGGTGCCGATCTTGCCACCGTTCTCAAGCAGGGCGAGGAGTTCGGCCTTAAATCACGGGGCCAGCGTCTCGCGGCGCTGATGGCCACGATCGACGCCATTCACGGCGTCGGTCTGAAGGATTCCCAGGGCATCATCGTTGCCGAAGCGTTTTACTGGGACCAGAACAACGAGACGCGCGCATTCGCCAAGCGGTTCTATGAGCGGATGAATGCCATGCCGACGCAAGTGCAGGCCGGCGCCTACAGCGTCGTCAATCACTATCTGAAGGCAGTCAAGGCCGTCGGCTCCAAGGATCCCGATAAGGTGATGGCCAAGATGCGGGAGATGCCCATCAACGACTTCATGTCGCACAATGCCAAGCTGCGGGCCGATGGCCGCGTACTCCGCGATCTCTACCTCTTCGAGGTGAAGTCGCCGAAGGAATCCAAGGTCGCCTGGGACTATTATAAGCAGATCGGCGTGATCCCCGCGGACAAAGCGGTGCGGCCGCTCGATCAGGGCGGCTGCCCGCTGGCAAGTCAATGATCCCGGATCAGCGCATGACCGCGACGCGTGATCCCGCCGAACTTGATCTCTTCCGTGAGACTGTTCGTCGCTTCCTTGCAGAGGAAGTCGCACCGAACGCGGATGCGTGGCGTGCGAGGGGATATATCGACCGCGATCTGTGGCGCAGGGCAGGCGCGCTCGGCCTGCTTTGCGCCAGCTCTCCGGAGGCATATGGCGGTGGCGGCGGCGATTTCTGGCACGAGGCCGTCATCATCGAGGAGCTCGCGTGGATCGCGTTTCCCGATTTCAGCATACCGCTGCAGAATGTGATCCTGGCGCCTTATTTGACTCAGTACGGCACCGAGGAACAAAAGCGCCGCTGGTTGCCGCGCATGGCCAGCGGCGATCTTGTGGCGGCGCTCGCGATGAGTGAGCCGGGCGCCGGATCCGACGTCAGGGCCATCAGGACCCATGCGCGTCGGGACGGCGACGCGTATGTCGTCAACGGGCAGAAGACCTTTATCACGCACGGCCACACCGCGGATCTGATCTGCCTCGCCGTCAAGACCGATGCCGCTGACGACAACGGCGTTCGCGGCTTCAGCCTGCTGGTCATCGAAACCGCGAACACGGCCGGATTCCAGCGCGGACGCCGGCTCGACAAGGTCGGCCTCAAGGCACAGGATACGGCCGAGCTGTTCTTCGATGATGCGCGCGTGCCGGTCGGCAATCTGCTTGGAGGCGTTGAGGGCCGCGGATTTTATCAGCTGATGGAGCAACTCGCCAAGGAGCGCATCAATATCGCCATGCAGGCGCTTGCCTTGAGCGAAGCCGCGCTGGCCGAAACCGTCACCTATGTCAAAGAGCGGAAGGTATTCGGCAAACGTCTGATCGAATTCCAGAACACGCGGATGGTGCTTGCCGAAGCCAAGACCGCCGCTTCCGTTACGCGTACATTTCTCGAATCCTGCATCGAACGGCTAATCGCCGGAACACTCGACGCGGAAACCGCGGCGATGGCGAAATGGTGGGCGACCGAGAAGCAGTGCGAGATCATAGACCAATGCGTGCAGCTGCACGGAGGTTACGGCTACATGCTGGAATATCCTGTCGCGAGGATGTGGTGCGACGGTCGTATCCAGAAGATCTGGGGCGGCTCCAACGAGGTCATGAAGGAATTGATTGCGCGGGCTTTGTAACCAGAACGACGGGACCCGACCGGCCGCGCAAGAGATCAGAGAACAACCATCCTGATTGGAGTCGACGATGAACCAGTACGCCAAATATGAATGCCTGAAGGTAGAGGTTGCCGACAAGATCGCGACCGTGACGTTGAATCGGCCGCAAGCGCGCAATGCCATCAACCAAAAGCTGATCCGCGAGCTGCGGACGATCTGGGACGACGTCGCCGACGATCATGCCGTCAATGTCGTGATACTGACAGGCGCCGGCGACTTCTTCAGCGTCGGCGGCGATGTGAAGGCGATGTCGGAGCGACCGGGCGGCGACGTGCTTGAGGAAGGCGAAGTGCATGACCCCATGATCAGCCGGCGCGGCGTTACCCGCCAGCTCGAGCTCGACAAGCCGATCATCGCGGCAATCAACGGCGATGCCATCGGGCTTGCGGCGACCCACGCGCTGCTCTGTGACATCACCGTGATGGCGGAGGATGCGCGGATCGGTGACACTCACGTCTCGCGTGTCGGCCTGGTCGCCGGCGACGGTGGCACCGTGATCTGGCCGCTGCTGGTCGGTATCAACAAAGCCAAGGAGTTCCTGATCCGTGGCACGCTCCTGAAGGGCAGGGAAGCGGAACGGGTCGGGCTGGTCAACCATGTCGCGCCGCGCACCGAGGTATTGGCCATGGCCCGCGAGATCGCCGTCGACCTTGCCAACGGGCCGACCTGGGCGATCCGCTGGACCAAACTGTCGATCAACCAGATCGTCAAGGATCGGGTGAACCTGCTGCTCGAGGCGTCGATGGCGCTTGAGCAGGTCACGTTCGAGACCGCCGACCACAAGGAGGCGACGATTTCGTTCAAAGAGAAGCGCAAGCCGAAGTTCGGTCAGGCTTGAACCGAACCTGCAACGCGTAGACTGGAGCGCCGATGCGCAACCGTATTACTGAAATGTTCGGGATCGAGGTCCCAATCTTCGGCTTTACGCACAAACCTGAGGTCGCGATCGAGGTGACCAATGCTGGAGGAATGGGCGCGCTGGCGGCCAGCTACTATCAGCCGGACGAGCTCGAACGCATCCTCACCGACATGGATGAGAAGACTGGCGGACGCCCTTATTGCATTGATGTTCTGTTCGCTAACAAGGTCGGGCAGGTCACACCAATGTCGGAACGGCTTAAGGCGCTGCCAAAGGAGCACATCGAGTTCGTCGAAAAGCTGTTGAACAACGCAGGAATCCCGCCATTGCCGCCGGAAGTCGAGGCGGAGATGCTACGCGAGAAGCCGCCGGGCCACGGGCACACCGAAGAGGGTGTTCTCGAGGTCCTGGAGATCGTGGTCCGGCATCCGCAGGCGAAGTTCGTGCTGAGCGCTATGGGCGCGCCGCCGGCCTATGTCGTCGATAGGCTGCACAGCCGCGGCATCAAGGTCGGTGCGATGGCCGGCAGCGCCGAACATGCGCTCAAGCATGTGCGGGCTGGCGTTGATCTGATCGTAGCACAGGGAAGCGAAGCAGGAGGACACACCGGTACGATCTCCTCAATGGTACTTTGGCCGGAAGTGGTCGAAGCGGTCGCGCCGATTCCGGTGCTGGCCGCGGGGGGCGTCGGTAGCGGCCGGCATGTCGCAGCCGCGTTTGCGCTGGGAGCCGAGGGCGTGTGGTGCGGGACGATCTGGCTCGGCGCTTCCGAGAGTGAGTTGTCTCCCGACATGCGCAAGAGGTTCGTAGCAGCGCGCTCACAAGACGCCATCCAGCGCAAATACGACACCGGGAAGCCGCTGCGCGGCTTGCGCAGCAAGTGGACAGACGCGTGGGATGCTCCTGACGCACCAGAGCCGCTGCCGCTTGCAGCGCAAAAGCTGCTTGTTGCACCTGCGCTCAAGCGGCTCGAACTGGCCAACGCGGTCGACTACATGGGTTACATGTCAGGGCAAATTGTCGGCAGCATCAAGGCTGAACGGCCCGTTCGCGATATCATGAAAAGCATGACATCCGAGTGCCTGGCCGTCCTGAAGACTTTAAGCTCAAAATCCTAGCTGTAGAATCTGCGCGGAATCGGCGTACGCCGCAGGCAGCAGCTAATATTGATCGCCGATGCGGATGACTCCGAGCCATCTTGCGCTTGTGCGAAGCAAGGACTGCCCGGCCGTTTGCCGCAGCATCCTGTTGGCCGCGAATGCACGCTGGCCAACCGTTCGACGCTTCGAAGCTTGTTTCCCGTCGGCCATTGGCGCCTCGGCACCGAGCATGGTTCGAAAGGTGATCGAGTATCGCGGGGTCTCAACCGCCAGAAATGCTGTGTCCCATATCCGCCGAGCTTCACCGGCCAAGGTTGATCCCGTCGAGCGCGAGGAAGGCTCGCTCTTGCTACCACGTTGGCGCGAAGATCGACCGCAGTTGGAGCAACGACTTATCAACGGGGCCGCAAGAAGCTCGCGAATGAGTTCTTCGCCAATTTCGCGCGAGCATTATAGCGGGACTGCCGGGCTGAACGCGCAGCAACGCGAGCAAGGAATTGTTAGCGCGCGCGACCCGATTTTGCGCCCCACATACAGAGGCTAGAGGGTTCGAAACCGAACTGTCGAGGACGGTGCGTCGTTTCGTCCTCGATCTCATCTACGCCGACTGAATATTCGAATACCATCCCGTCCGGGCCCTGGAAATACAGAAACCGCGCGCCCGAGGTCGGGTGGCGGCCCGGACCAAAGACGATCGGAACGCGCTGGCCAGACAGATGATAATATGACCTCAGCACATCGTCGTTGCTTTCGACCTGATGGTTGATGTGGTGGACACCCGGCCCCCGACCAGGGGCGAGCGCCACAGTGTGATGGATCGCGTTAACCCGCATCAGCGCGATGTCGCCGATGCGGTCGCTGACCCGCGCGTTACACACTTGGGTCCAGAACAGTTCGTCCCGCACGGGATCAGTCGTAAATAGTCCTACATGACTGAACCCGGTAATTCCCGCATCGCGGGTGGCGAAATATCGCTTGCCGCTGCGCTCGGGGCGCACCACCAGCTCGATCTGATTTCCCGTCGGATCCTTGAAACCGATGAAGGCCCTGACCTTGCGGAGCGCGCACTCATCCGGCGTACCGGCGTGGACGGCATGTCCCAACGAATCGAGGACCGCGCCGGCAGCGTTGAGCTTGTCTTCATCGGTGACTTCGAAAGCCACCGTCTGGTCCTGCGGATCGCCCTCGAAATAGCAGAGCGTGTGGGCGCGGTCGTCGGACCGCAGATAGAGCGCTGCCTTCGCCTGCTCGCCAACCTGCAGGCCGAGGCTCCTGGTTGCGAAACTTTGCGCGTCCTCGAGGTTGGAAGCGCCCAGCCGTACATAAGCGAGATCCCGCAATTCAATCATGTTGCGCCTCCATATCTCAGCGTACGTCAATCGCTAGCCAGCTGTATTTCGGGGATGCCCTGGCATGGACTGCCCCATTCGCAAAGCGAGGAGGGGTGCGCGGAGAACTGCCGTGGGTGGTGATCGGGATCGACGTCCTTGAGGCCGTGGGTGTAGGAAAACACATACCCCTCTGGCCCCTCAAATCTCAGAAAGATCTGTCCGGATGCGGGCTCGCGTCCGGGACCGTGCAGGATCTTGATCTGGCGTTCCTGCACGAAATAGTGGCCCTGCATGATCGCATCCAGGCTTTCGACGCCATAGCTGACATAAAGAATGCCGGCTCGATCAGACGGGTAGAGGGCAAGGCGGTGGTGCTTCCGGTCGAGCCTGAGGTAGGTCACGTCGCCGGCCCAATCGCTGATCCGGGCGCCAAGGATGGAGCTCCAGAATTGCTGGTCGTCCTTCAACGTGAGACTGCGCAGTCCGACGCCCTGCAGTCCGGTAATGCCGGCGTCTCGGCTGGGAAAATAGCGGCGGCCGCTTTGCGCCGGCCGTAGCACCAGGTCGATCTCGTTGCCGCTGGCATCCCGCACGATGAGTGCATCGCGCACGAAGCGCTGCTTGCACTCATCGGGGTCTGCCCGGCGCGCCGTGAAGCCGCTCTTCTGAAGTGCTTGCTCCACGCGATCGAGAGCAGCCTGACCGGAAACCTCGATGCCGACCGAGGATGATGCCGTCGCCGGCACAAGCGACAACGTGTGATAGCGGTCGTCCGATCGGAACAGCAGGGCCTGTTTGTCGGGCACCGGCTGCAGCCCCAGGATGTCGGCGGCGAATGCTGCCGCCGGCTGCGGCTCGCGGACGGCCAATCTGACGTAGCAGAGCCCGATCAGTGAATCGTGCGGCGTTCCTTCTGCCGAAACCCGTCCCGTCATGTCCGCTTTCTCGACTGCGTGGGCATCGCATCCTCGATGTACTGCCGGACGATCGTGCGCCAGACACCAAGAAGGCGCGAGAAGCGATCCGGATCCTTCTCGATCAGCATCCTGACCGAGAAGCCGCGAACCACGCTCAGGGTCAAGGCAAGTACATCCTTCGCGAGCTGCTCCGGAATTCCCGACGATATCAGCGTATCGAGCCAGGTTGCCTCGATCGAGAAGCGCGTCTGCCGGGCAAACTGGTGCGTCTCGCGCCTCAGCTGCCGGGTACTGTCATCGCTCATTGCGACAGCGAGCTCGATGAAGAAATAGTCGCCGAAGAAGAAGTCCTGGGCGTCCTTGATGATGCCGTCGATCGGATCGCCGCCGTCGTGCCGCGCCGATTGTGCACGGCGCATGCTCTGGGTGAACGTGACCTCGTTGACATAGGCCAACACAGCCACCACGAGTTCGTGCTTGCTGGGAAAGTGATGCATTAGTGCGCCGCGCGAGACGCCGGCGAGGTCGGCAACTTCGATAGTACGCAGGCCGCCGAGCCCGTTCCGGCGAATAAGCTTGACGGCGGCTTCCATCAGTTGCTTACGCGTAGTCTCGCTGCGCTCTGCCTGGGTTCGCCGAGGCGAGTATTTCGGCTCGGCCGTGCTGTCCCGGCGCGATCTCAGCTTTTGCCGGGGTGCCGGTGCCCGGGATGCCTGGGGGCCCCGGCGAGAGGTCAGCTTGGGGTCTTCAGAGTTGGACATAGACGCCGTCTTCAATCACCTTGACCGTGAAGGTCTTCAAAGGAACCGTACACGGCATGCCGGTCGGCTCACCGCTGGTGACATCGAATGTACCAAAATGCCAGGGACATTCGACGATGTTTCCCGTCAGGATGCCTTCGTCGGATAGCGAGGCCTCGCCATGGGTGCACAGGTCCGCCGTGGCGTAGATCGCACCGCCGACGTTGTAGATGGCCAGATTAGTCCCGTCCGGCATCGCCGCGGGACGAATCTCCCCCTCAGGAAAGTCCTCAACCCTGCCGATGAGAATGCCGCTGGTCGTGATCGTCATAGCATCGTACTTCCGCCATTGACGCTGATAACCTGTCCAGTCACGAACGATGCCTCCTTTGAAGCCAGATAGCATACCATCGATGCCACTTCGTCCATCTCGGCCGCGCGCCCCATCGGCACCACGTCGATGAAGCGTTGCAGTGCCTTTGGCGCCTTGAGTGTAACTTGCCGCACCTGGGGGGTGTCGACGATGCAGGGGGCCACGACATTCACAGTGATGCCGTCCTTGGCAAATTCACGCGCGAGGCCGGTCGCCATCGCGTGCACGCCACCCTTCGCGGCATTGTAGGCGGCGTGATCCCAAAGCCCGTTGCGGACCGAGTCCGCTCCGATGTTGACGATGCGGCCGTAGCCCTTGGCCTTCATGATCGGGACGGCGTGCCAGGTGCACCACAGCGTTGTCCAGAGATTACGATCGATCGTGGTCCGCAACGTGGCCGGCGTGTGGTCCAGGAACGGCTTGATAATCCCCCCGCCGGCATTGTTCACGAGTATGTCGAGAGTTCCAAATGTCTCGACGGCAGCCTTGATGACGCCGGCTGCGACGTCCTCCCGCGAAAGGTCGCCGGCTCTTACGACCGGCCGCTGGACATCGCTCCTGGAGATGTCGTCGGCGACTGTCCCAAGGCGCTTCTCGTCAATATCCGAGAGCACGAGGTTGGCGCCGGCATCGGCAAAATGGCGAGCGATGACGACGCCGATGCCGCTGGCAGCACCGGTGATCACGACCGTCTGTCCTTTGAAGCGAGAATTCATCTAATCTGACCTGTCAAAGAACGATACTGATGCGGCCGCTCGGCCGCAGGCCTTCGCCGCCGAGCAGGCAGCGCTTTTCCCGGATGCGAAAGCCTTCCCCTTGCAGCGCAAGGCGATATTTGTTCGTCCCGAAGTAGAGATCGGTGACGCCGTCCTTGGTCCGTAGCGTCTGGAACACGGCGCTGACGTCGAGCTCATCCTCATGTCGCGACTGAATGCGGACGTTGCCGACGATCCGGCTGGTCTTCGAATGCGGAAACTCCGCATGCGCGGTACGCTTCATCAGCCGTTTGACCCGCTCGCCAAGCCGCATGCGGTCGTCGGCGATGTAGAACAGACTGCTGTCCGGCGATGCATCCGCCGGCAGGTCGGTGCAGGGCACTTCGTACCTGGCGTCCTCGGTGAAGAGTGTCAGCCATTCCGGCAATCGCCATTGATCGAGCAGCTCGGCTTCGTTGAACAGAAAATCTTCTACTTCGGTGCGGCTTACGGATTGCATTTCGTTCTCCTCAGGCCGCGACACTCTTGATGCCGGATGCCGGTGCGGGGAACATCTGCTTGTTCCACTGCGTCCAGAACGCGCGCATCTGTAGCTCGTCGTCGTGATGAGCCTTGTCCTTGCCCATTCCCTTCGAGATGTCGTTCCAAAGAGCTTCCTTGGAATTCTCGAAGCCACGTTGGCAATGCTCGAGCGCTTCAGCGTCGTCGGGCGTGGCAAAGCCGCCGGGGCCAAGGAACTCGAGAAAGTTATTGAGCCGATACTTTCGCGCCCACGCGGATTCGTCGTTTGGCGCTAACGCCCATGCATTGATGACCATGTAGTCGGGGGCCATTGGGTAATAGGTGCGCACGGTCAATGCCATGATGTCATTCACGACGAGATTTGGGAAAATAAAAAGGTTGCGGTTCTTGCGCGCGATCCGCTCGGCGCGCGCCTCGCCGTGACGCTGGACGAGATCGGCGTAGATCCGATCGATCTCGGACTTGCCGGCTTCTCCCCAGCCGGGAATCCACTGTGCGACCGGCCGTCCCCACGGCGCACCATATTCAAGCACCGCGTGGCCATTGCCGAGATCGTAGCCATAGCCGCCGCCGCCCATTCCGGTGGCAAGATTATCGGTCGAGCTCATAAGGATATCGAAGTACGTCGCGTGGGTTGTCGCGGCATGATAGCCGTCGATGCTGTTTTCGGTGAGCAGCTTCCAGTTGGCCCGGATCGAATATTCTTGGCTGCCCGCGACAATCGACATTCCGGCGTCGGTCTGATCGCATATCACGTCGAGGTATTCCTTCGCGCCGGCGAGGTAGTCGACGAGCGGAATAATGTCGCTATCGAATGAGACGAAGTTGAAGCCGCGGTAGGTCTCGAACCGCGGCACCGGTTGCATGTTCGAGGTGTCGCGGCCCTTGAAACCCTCGGGGTAGGAGGCCTCGCCCGGCTGGCTACGGAGCTTGCCGTCCGCGCCGAACACCCAGCCGTGATAGAAGCACTGGAATGACTTGGCGTTGCCCTTGCGCTCGCGGCAAACCTGAGCGCCGCGATGCGGGCAGGTGTTGAGCAATGCACGCAGCTCTCCCTTGCTGTCCCGGGTGAACAGGATGCCCCGGCCGGCCACCTTGCGGGTAACGAAGTCGCCGGGCTTGGGAAGCTCGGACGAGTGCCCGAGGTATAGCCACGAGCGGTCGAATATCTTTTCCTTCTCGGCCCTGAAGATCTCGGGATCGACGAAGTTACGTCGCGCCACCTTGAAAATGCGCTGGACCGGATCGACGAGCAACGCGGGCTGCGGGTGTTCTGCGTTCATTGCGGTGTCCTCTTCCCTAGGCGGCGAGTAAGCGCTTCAGCTGAAAGGCGGGATTCTCAAGTTCGCTTTTTCGAACCGGCTTTCGTGCGGCGACGAGACGGCGCAGTACCGCCATGTCTCGCGCGGCATTGACGGTGGTGCCGCCGATGATCTCGTCATCGCGGACGCTGATCGTCGTGAAGCGCCCGGCGTCAACGTCGCCCCTGACTATCTCGTGTCCGCCGGCTGGATTGCCGACAACCTGGATGTTGGCGTCGTATTGGTCGGACCAGAACCAGGGCGGTGCGTCATAGGCGGTCTCTATTCCAGCCATGCACCTGGCGGTGGCGATCGCCTGGTTCTGGGCGTTTGCCCAGTTCTCGACGCGCATCCAGCGTTCATGGCTTCGGCTCCACTGCTCAGCGACGTCGCCTGCGGCAAAGATTCCATCGGCGGCGGTGGCGCCGGTCGGCGTGACGCGAATCCCGTGCTGGAACTCGAGGCCCAATTGGGCCGCAAGCTCGGTGACCGGTTCGACGCCGACTCCCACCAGGGCGATATCGACGGGAACGGTTCGGCCGTCGCCGAGCTCCAGTCCATAAGACGTGGTTCGCACTACCACGGCGCCGCAGATAATCTCCGCACCCTTCGACGAATGGAGGTGGCGAAGAAATCGGCCGAGCGAGGGGGAGCCAATCTGAGGCAACAGGCCCTCGGCTTTCTCGATGATAGTGACCTGGCAACCCCGCCCAGTTGCGGCGGAGGCGACCTCGAGGCCGACGACCCCGCCGCCGACAAGCGCCACTCGCCGTCCCGGCTGCAATTCCCGGCGCAGCGCGAGCGCATCGCCGATGCCACGGAGATAGCGGACGGGAAGGGGGCCATTGTCGAGTTCGGGCAGTCGCCGCACCCTCGTCCCGGTCGTGAGCAGCAATCGGTCGAACGAAAGCTCTTGCCCGTTTGCAAGGACGACAGCGCGCCGCTGTGCATCGGCGGCCACCACGCGCGACGAGGTGAGCAGGGCTATGTCGAGGTCACGCCACTCCCGAGCCTGCCGGATCAGGGCCGGAACGGCTTCGCGGTCGATCAGCATGGCCTTCGACAATTGCGGGCGCTCGTAGGGAAGATGCTCTTCTTCGCCGATCAGGCTGATCGGGCCGCGATGTCCGGCTGCACGCAATGCCTCGGCGGCCCGGGCACCGGCCTGTCCGGCTCCCACGATCACGATGCGCGCTTGCTGCGAATCCAACGTTGTTCGCTCCCTTAGCCGCTTCTCGGCTTGCGGCATTTTCGCTGCCGCCGCTTTGACGCGAAGGCGTCTTGACAGTTAAGATAAAAACAATCATTCCTGTTTGTAAAGTGAATTCTGTCACGCGCCGGATGGCGCGGGCAGGGATCGCGACAACAAGCTCGCAAGCGGGCAACAGGGAGAGCGTGTTGGGCACCGTGATCGATATTCACACGCATGTTGTGCCTGCGCGGCTCGCCGCGGACCCAAAACGGGATCCGCGCTGGCCGAGCATCGAGCATTCTACCGGCGACCAGGCGTCGGTGATGATCGCCGGGAAAGTCTTTCGAAAGATCGATGCCAGGTCGTGGGATGTGCAGCGGCGGCTTGCTGACATGATCGAAGATGGCACCGACATGCAGGTGCTCTCGCCGATGCCGGAGCTGCTGTCGCATTGGCTACCGCCTGACGACGCCGAGTATCTTGCGGCAGCGATGAACGATCAGATCGCGGGCATGATTGCGCAGGCGCGGCGCAATTTTGCGGGCATAGGCATGGTGTGCATGCAGGATGTGCCGCGCGCCGTCCAGCAGCTGGAGAAAATCAAGGCGCTCGGCTTCGCGGGGATCGAGATCGGAACGCACATCAACGGCGTAGCACTCGGTAGCGAAAGCCTGTTTCCGGTCTACGAGGCTGCCCAGTCGCTCGATCTCGGCATTTTCGTGCATCCGCTGCACCCGAGCGGCATGGAGCGCGTCGGCAGCAGTCCGGAATTCGCTGCCACAGCCGTGTTTCCGCTCGAGACGGCGCTTGCGTCGGTCTCACTGCTGGCCGCCGGCGTTCCGGAAAGGTTTCCACGGCTCCGGATCCTGCTCAGCCATGGCGGTGGCGCGCTGACATGGATCTTGCCGCGAATGGATTTTGGCTGGTTGCTGGGTGCGAAAGGCAAGATGACGCGGACACCTTCCGAACTGGCCAGGCAATTCTGGTATGACACGCTTCTCTACGATCCGGCGTCGCTGTCGTTTCTCGGCAATGCGGTAGGCGAGAGTCGGATCGTCGTGGGATCCGACTATCCCTATACGATACGGCAGAAACAGCCCGGCGCGTTCGCCAGGCGGGCGCTCGGCAACGATGCCGTGCTTGCCGAGAATTCCTTCGGTTTCCTCGGCCGGTATTATGACGTGGCAGTGCTCCGAGCCACGGAAGCGCCAGGGACGAGCGAGGCGGGGCCAGCCCATGGCTGACTGTCGTTCACTGCCGCAGATGTGCCTGCTTGGTCCAATTCCGCCGAGAACTCCGGGCCGTAGCGATGCCCAGGTGCCATCCGACGCGGCGCGGGGCGCAAGCAAATACGGCCGCATCCCCTTCGTCTACTTCTATCAGACTGGCGCGGCGGCCGACCCGGCATTCGGCCTGCTCGACATCGAGGTCGCAGTGCAGCGCCGTGGACCAGGAAGCTTCGCGTGCGAAGTCTACGCCATCGGAGACGGCTATCAAGCTGGACGTGGCGCAAGCACATACGAACCGATGGTGTTCGAATTCCGAGGTCGCGGTCGGACGATCGCGAGAGCGGAATGGCACTATCCGACGATTCTCAGCGGCCACATGGATGCGTTGACTTTTTCAGTTCCGCTTGAGCTCACGGAGGATGAGTTCGCCCTGCTCGACAGCGTCTTGCTACCGCCAGCGCGTGCCGAGGTGACAGTGTGTCTGGAGTGAGTACGATGGCCGACAAGACGATCCTGATCGGAAATCGCTATGTTGCCCGCCAGGATCTGCTCGACCGCGGCAGCCATGCCGCCACCGCGCTTGAGGCAGTCGGCGTCCGCGAAGGCGATGCGATCGCGCTCCTGATCCGCAACGATCCCTGCTATTTTGAGATCCTGCACGCTGCCGCGCTGCTCGGCGCCTATGTCGTCCCCTTGAACTGGCATAGCAAGGCCGACGAAATAGCCTACATCCTGGCGGACTGCACGCCACGGGCCCTGATCGGACACCGCGATCTGATCGCGGCGGTCGCGCAAGTCGTTCCTGCGGCATTGCCGACCTTTGTCATCGACGATCCCGCCGCTTCCGCCGCGCCGTCGGCGCTATCGGCTTCAAACAATCAGGATTGGGACACATTTCGCGATGAGGCTGCGCCTTGGGTGCAGCCGGCTCGCGCGCCGCGGGGCACGATGATCTATACGTCTGGCACGACGGGACATCCGAAAGGTGTTCGGCGGGCGCCGATGACACCGGAGCAGATCAAGAAAAACGCAACGCTGCTTCGTGAGATTTACGGCATCGAAGCCGGCATGCGGGCTTTCGTCTGTGGTCCTCTCTACCACGCGTCGCCCGGTGCGTTCGCGCGACAGGCGTTCCAGCACGCCGACCTCACGGTATTGCAACAGAGCTTCGATCCCGAAGATCTGCTGCGCGTCATTGCCGAACATCGGATTACGCATCTGACAATGGTGCCCACCATGTTCGTCCGCCTTCTACGGCTTAGCGACGGCGTTCGCAGCACCTACGACCTCTCGTCGATCCGCTGGGTGACGCACACCGGTGCCGCCTGTCCGCCCGACGTGAAGCGCGGGATGATCGAATGGTGGGGACCGGTGATTCACGAGACCTATGGCGCGACGGAGACCGGCGCCGCGGTCGGCTGCAATACGGCTGAATGGCTCGCCCATCCAGGCACGGTCGGCCGGCCTATGACGGGGACCCAGCTCAGAATCTACGACGAGGAGGGCGGCGAGGTTGCTGCGGGCGGTGTCGGCGAGATCTATCTGCGGACTGAAGCCTATTCGGATTTCACCTATCACGGCCGCCCAGAGCAGCGCACACAGGTCGATCGAGCAGGGCTCGTGACGTGCGGGGATATCGGCTATCTCGACGCCGAGGGCTTCCTCTACATCTGCGATCGCAAGCGCGACATGGTGATTTCGGGCGGAGTCAACATCTACCCGGCCGAGATCGAGAACGTGCTGGTCAATTGCCCCGGAGTGCGGGACTGCGCAGTGTTTGGCGTGCCCGACGCTGAATTCGGCGAAAGCCTGATCGCGGCGATCGAAGCCGAGCCGGACGGCTGGCCCGCACCGGATGATGTCACGGCTTTCCTGGAGCAGCGCCTCGCACGCTTCAAGGTTCCCAAGCGGTTTGTCTTCCACGATGCCCTGCCGCGGGAGGCGAGCGGCAAGATCTTCAAGCGGAAACTGCGCGACCACTATCTTCAAACCGGCGTTCGGCCGGTCTGAGTACCTATTGCCAATTACAGGAGATGAAGCGTGGATCTGAGTGACAAGTTCATCGACGTCGGAGGGACCCGCACGCGCTATCATGACGTCGGGCAGGGTGAGCCGACGATACTGATTCATGGTGGTGGACCGGGTGCGTCGGGTCTCAGCAATTATCGTAAGAATGTCGAGCCGCTGGCCGCAAGCCGCCGGGTCATTGTCGTCGATCTCCCCGGCTTTGGCGAGACCGAAGGCAAGCTGCAGGACGGGCCGATCTTCGCGGCCATGGGTGAGTTCGTCCGCAACTTCATGGATGCGATTGGCGTTCAGAAGGCAAGTTTCGTCGGCAATTCGCTCGGCGGCGCGACCTCGCTGATGGTCGCGCTTGAGGCTCCGGAGCGGGTCAACCGCCTTGTCCTGATGGGCACCGGAGGCAGCCAGGCGATCTTTACGCCGATGCCGACCGAGGGGCTGCGCCGAATGGCAATGTTCCATAGTGGCGATGGACCATCAATGCAGAAGCTGAAAGGCGTGATCGAGCTTCTGGTGTTCGATTCGAAATCGATCACCGATGCGCTGCTAGAGGAGCGGTTGAAGGCCGCGATGCGCAAGGACGTTATCGACATTTTCAAGCGTCCACCGCTCGATATCTGGCGCGAAAATCTCGCCGGGCTGAAGCATCGGACGCTGATCGTTTGGGGACGGGACGATCGCGTGGTTCCGCTCGACTCTGCCTTCATCCTGCTCAAGACAATGCCGAACGCCGAGCTCCACGTTTATCCCAAATGCGGTCACTGGGCGCAGTGGGAAAAGGCCGATGAGTTCAACGCGCTGGTCGCCGACTTCCTGGATCGGCCATGAACGCGATCGTTGATAAGCTAGCAACGCGCCTGCAGGAAGCGGAATCGGCGCGGCGTGCGATCGACCCGATCGCGGCCGAGATCGGCGCTGGCAATATCGAGATTGCCTATGCCGTGCAGTCCGAGGTGACCCGCCGTGGCCTGTCTGCCGGCAGACGGCTGGTCGGCCGAAAGATCGGCCTCACCTCGAAGGCGGTGCAGCAGCAGCTCGGCGTCGATCAACCCGATTATGGCGCTCTGTTCGCCGACATGGAAGTTCCGACCGGCGAGGCGATCGACACTACGCGGCTCATCCAGCCCCGCATCGAGGCGGAGATCGCACTCGTCCTGGAGCGCGACCTTTCCGGCGAGGACGTCACGCTCGGCGAATTGATGCGATCGACGGCCTACGCCGTTGCTGCGCTCGAAGTGGTCGACAGCCGGGTACGGGATTGGAGAATCAGTATTCTTGATACCGTTGCCGACAACGGCTCGAGCGCGCGGTACGTGCTCGGCGCATCGCCGCGCCGATTGACCGACCTGGATCTCGAGGGCTGCGGCATGACGATGACACGGGACGGTGTGATCGCATCCCTCGGCTGCGGCGCGGCCTGCCTCGGTCATCCCTTGCGTGCCGGGCTCTGGCTAGCCCGGGCGATGGCACGCGCTGGCCAGCCCCTGCGAGGTGGCGATGTCGTGCTGACGGGCGCGCTTGGTCCGGTATCACCGGTGTCGGCCGGCGAAGTTTACGAAGCGAAGATCTCCGGCTTCGGCCCAGTTTGCGTGACCTTCACATAGTCGCCGGGGATCAGGAGGCCAGCAAGAGCCACTTCAAGAGCTTCAAATCACCAACAAACGATAATCGGGAGGATTGAACATGACGTTGATTTCGCGAAGATCCGCCATTGCGGGGTTGGGAGCGAGCGCGCTTGCAATTGGAAGTACGTCAAGGGCGCGCAGCGGAAACTATGGACCCGGCGTTACGGATACCGAAATCAAGCTCGGGACCACTGCACCTTACAGCGGCCCCGCGTCCGGATACGGCGTCTACGGGCAGGCGCAGACGGCCTATTTTCAGATGATCAACGACAATGGCGGTATCAACGGGAGAAAAGTCAACCTGATCTCGCTCGACAATGCGTTCTCGCCGCCGAAGGCCGTCGAGCAGACCCGAAAGCTCGTGGAATCGGAGGAGGTGTTTGCGATCGCTGGCTTCCTGGGAACGGCGGCAAATGCGGCCGTCATGAAATATCTCAACGCCAAGAAGGTGCCGAACTTGTTCCTGACCTCCGGGGCCGAACGCTTCAACGATCCCAAGGAACACCCCTGGATTGTGCCGTTCTATCCGATCTATGTCGCGCAGGGAGCCGCGCTGGGCGCACATATCGTGAGCGAGAAGCCCGATGCAAAGATTGCGGTCCAGTACGTGAACGACGATCTTGGCAAGGACTTTCTCCGCGGCTTGAAAAAAGGTCTTGGTAGCAAGGCCGGCGCCGTCATCAAGGAAATCAGTCACGAGATCACCGAGCCGACCATCGACAACCAGGTCGCCGATTGCAAGGGAGCAGGTGCCGACGTCTTTGTGCAGTTGACTTACTCAAAATTTGCGGCGCAGGGCATTCGCAAGGTGGCCGCGCTTGGGTGGAAGCCGTTGCACATCATCAATTCGAACTGCAGCTCGATCGGAGGAACGTTGGCGCCAGCAGGGCTCGACAATGCGAAGGGGCTAGTCTCGGCGTGGTGGGAAGTCATAGCCACTGACCCACGCCAGCAGGACAAGCCTCGCGTCAAGGCCTATGTGGAGTTTATGAAGAAGTACATGCCGTCAGTCAGCATCGACGACAACACGGCAACGCCTGGCTACAACAATGCCTATATGATCGAGCAGGTCCTCAGGCGATGTGGCAATGAGCTCACGCGAGAGAATTTGCTCCGGCACGCGACCTCGCTGAAGGACGAGCAACCGCCGCTGTTTCTTGATGGCATCAAGGTCGGCAGTTCGGCGACTGACTATCGCGCCGTCCACAACCTTCAAGTCACCCGTTTTGACGGTGCCAACTGGGCCCCGATCGGTGACATGGTTGATCTCGACGGCATCGCGTCGTGACTACAGTGGCGTCGGCCCAATGCGCGGACCGCGGGATCATAGACATTAGACGCTGAGGTCAGGCTCAGCTGCTACTTCGTCACCGGAGGCGCGCAAGGCCAAGAGGGGCAGCGTCATCACAAGCGTTGAGTAGTGCTACTCGTCCGTCGACATCCGGACATACTTCGTGCGCGCGATCCATTCGGCGTGGCCTTTCTCCAGTCGGGCGCTTCCCGCATGTCAGTGACCTTCAAGGGTAGCGGTAAGGTAGGGCTCAAAAGGTGGAGATTTCCTCTCTAAGGTGCCGAGGAATTAGGGTGAAATGCGAGCGAACGGAAGCGGGTGCCAACACTCGACCGAATCGTAATGCTCCGAAGCTTATTGTCGGGTAAGACGGGGCAACTGCTTTCGGAATCGCCGGCTGATGGACTGCTAGCCCTGGGGCTTCATTCCCAGGCGTTGGCCGCAAATGCTGCCATACATGCCGACGACTCCACCGAGGCCATATCCGGCATTCGAATCTTCGGTGTTGAGTTGTTCGACAATCCCGGTCGACGAGGCGATCACGCTTACCTTGCAATAGCGCGTGCTCGCGGTGCCCCAGCCTCGATCCGTTGCAATATCGGTCACGGCTGAGAGCTGCCAGACATAGGATGATTGGCCGCTGTTCATTCTGAATGTGCTGGTTGGCGGCCCGAACTGCACCACAAGTCTATCGATGTTCTGGCCGATGTATTGATCACCGAGCCTTGCTATGACTTCCTGCTTGGATGCTGGCGCAGCCAGCGAGCACTGCGCAGGCGGCGGCGATACTCAAAAGTCTCATTCTTGATTTCCCCCAGCGATCGGGACACTAAGCGCAACCAGAGGGCAAGATCAATGCCGATGTGACTAAAGTCTTAGGGACGTCGTGGATCCCCTGTTGCTGGACTCAGCCGCATCGCGATAGGCATGCGATCGCTTGAGCGGGGTAGAGGGTCAGATCCTCGCGGAGAAGCGGTCGAACGCGGTCAGCATCTGTATCCGGATTTCGGCGTCTCGTTGATAGATCGCCTCCTGGAGATATTCGATTTCGGCGGCTTGATTGCCATCATCGACATCGATGTACCAGGACCGCGGTCGGCCATCGGCACCATCGCTCCAGCGGTAGCCGCGCCGCTTGAGCTCGTCCTTGAGTTCGAAGGGCGACTGCTCGGCCCAGACCCGGACCGTCTTGCGGCGGGCGCGCTCGAGCAGCACCGAGAGCACGGTGCGATTAAGCTCGGGCAGGGCCATCGCCAGGATCTCGAGCAGCGCCTGGCAGTCGTCGACCGCCCGGTGCGCCTCATGAAACAGCCCGGCTTTCATTAAAAGATAGGACAGGCGCGATCCCTCAAAGCCGTGGCTGCGCCATTCGACCTCGCTGACCGAGCAGGCCCAGGCCTTGTGCGCGAACAAAGACGCGTAACGCTCCATGAACTTGCGATCGAAACCGGCATTGTGTGCGATGACGATGACCGCCTCGGAAGCGAACGCGTTGATGCGGTCCTCATCGAGACTGTGACCAGCAACCATCTCATCGGTGATGCCGGTCAGCGCGGTGATCTCGGCGGGAATTGCGACCGACGGTTGGTTGAAACCGCTAAGGATGTCGATGACCCGACCGATCCTGCCGTCGGCAAGATAGCTGAACTTGACCATCCCGAGCTCGATGATCTCGTCTTTGGCGGTATCGAGGCCGGTGGTTTCGACGTCGAGCAGGATCGCGGTCTTCTCTGGCTGTCCGTGCGGCGTGAATTCGGTGCGTGGAACCAGCCGTCGCAGCACCCGGAAGTCGGGCGACTGTTCCAGCATGGCGGCGATCTCAGCGAGGGGCGATTGAACGGTCATATCGAATCGGGTTGGGGCCTTGTCATGTGGCGGCGGGCAAGCTTACCCGATCAAGCCGGAACCAGCATCGCAGCGCCTGTGGATACGTCTTGGCTCGCGGCCGGCAACTGGCCTGGCGATGGAGAGCAGTTTCGCGCGCCGCCAGATGCGGGCGGGCTCTCGTGAAATTCGCGTCACGGCCTAGGTGTCTGGTCCCGGAGTGTGGGGGAATCAGCCAAACTGGTCCTTCATTCCGGGAGGACCTATGGGCCAGATACTCCATGGCAGCGCCACGACCACGCACGCGATCCGAGCGGCAATACAGCGATCGAA
>NZ_JADYVV010000042.1:0-80146 GCF_020194035.1 Bradyrhizobium sp. BRP56 | reverse complement strand
TCCAGCTTCTGCCGAGGCGGTGGGTGGTTGAACGCACATTCGCTTGGTTCGGCAGATGCCGCCGCCTCGCCAAGGACTTCGAGGCGACGGTGGCAACCGAAGCTGCCTGGCTGCTGATTGCACACATGAGGCTCCTGACCCGCAGACTCGCGGCTGCAGCTAAGGTTGGGTGATTTATGAGTCAGACTCTGAGGAGCCGCGCAGCGGCGTCTCGAAGGATCGACGGCCCGACTGGTGGCCGATTCATCCTTCGAGGCTCGCCCAGCGGCGCAATTGCGCCGCAAGGCTCGCACCTCAGGATGACGGGACGACGATGCGGTTTTGGACTTATGCAGCGTCGGTTAGTTCGTGCTCTGACCCGCCGCCGCCGCGCCGGCCTTGGTCTCGTCCGAGCGCACATGGATCACGGCGATGTCGTCCTTGTACAGCCGCTTCCAGCCCTTCAGATGATCCAGCGCGTTGCCGGCGGGCGAGTCCGAGCTCAGCAGCGTGGCATCGATCCGGTATTTGTCGAGCAGGCCGAGCAGCCGGCCGACGTCGCGGGCATCGAGCGCATCGTAATAGTCGAGCACGAATTGCTCGCCATAGAGCTCGGCGCGGCCGTCGATGAACACCTTCATGTCGCGGCTGACCATGTAGCCGCCGAACGGCGCGGTGCTGAACACGCGTTGCGCCTTGTGCTGCTGCAGCACATCGACCGCGGCAACGGGCGAGAACATCGGCAGGAATTTGAACTGATGCTGCGCGACGAACATCGCCGTCGTCACCCACGCGCCGATCACCATCGCGATCACAGCCAGGATCGTGACGACGGGAAATGCGCGCGTTTCTCCGAAGCGGGCGGCGGTGGCGCCTGCCGTTCCCCATTGCTCGGCGATCGGCTTGGCGAGCACCAGCGGAGCGATGAACGCGAACACCTCGATGTTGCGGACATGGCTCAGCGCCATCCAGATCAGCCCGAGCAGCAGCAGGATCCGCGGCACCGACAGCGTCAGCCTGCGATAGCAGATCAGGCCGATCAGGCCGAGCAGCGTGGCTTCGAAGAAGCTGGGCTTGCCGAAATCCGCCGGCTTCCATTCCCCGATCAGCGTCAGCAATTTGCCGAGGCTGAGGATCTTGGTCGCGCCGAGCAGGCTGTTCCAGCCATAGGGCGTCAGGCAGCTCGCGGCCAGCGCGGCGAGGCCGAACAGGCCCCATCGCACGACAAGCCGACGGCGGCGGCCGGGCTCCGCGTTCCACACCGCCTCCAGTCCGATTGGTCCGATCAGCGCCAGGCCGAGAACGAAGCCGCCATGCAGATTGGCCCACAGCGTCATCAGCGGCAGCAGCCACCATGACGGTGAACTGCGGCGATCCGCGGCCGCGAGCAGGCCGCCGATGAACGCCAGCAGCACCGGCAGCGCCAGCACATGCGGCCGCGCCAGAAAGTGGATCGTCGACAACAGCAGCGCCAGCGCAGCGATCAGGAGCGCGCGCGCCGGATCGAAATACGGGCTCAACAGATGCAGGGAGATCGCGACCGTCGCGCCGATCGCCATCGACGACAGGATCACCGGCCCGGCCCAATCGCCGCCGTATACGAGCGCATACACCACCTGCGACAGCCACGAGCTCGAGATCCAGGGCTCGCCGAAACGGGTGAACGAGAACACGTCCGATGTCGGCATCGCGCCGTGTTCGAGGATCCACTGTCCGACCCTGATCTGCCACATCGTGTCGGAATCGCGCAGCAGGATTTCGCCGGCCGAGAGATAGAACAGATAGGCGCCCACGGCGGCGCACAGCGGCACCAATCCTCGCGCCGCGCTACGGCTGCTCACGCTGCTGGTGATGGAGAGTGACATGCGCTTTCTTGCTTGTTTCGGCCGGGCCGTTCTGGGCCAACGCTACGCGTGACGCTGGCGCGCACTCGACCACGGCTTCCGATAAATTCGGGTAAATGCCGCAGCGATATCGCGCGCATGCGCAAGATCAGATGCCTCGATTTCGAGCGATCGCCTTAGCCGGCGATTTACCATCGCGGCCCTGAACCGGTCGGGGAGAGGCCCGAAGCACCGCCGGCTCAATCAGAGGTGGTACCAGAGGTTGCAAAAAATCCTTACAATTCCAGCTTGTGAACCAGTCTGAATAGTTGTTCACTTCTTCAGGCGATTGCGGGATCAATCGCTCAAAACGTTGAAGACTCGTGTGTTCTGCCGGTGGGCGCCGGCCGGGGCGCACGGCGGGGGGACGGAACGCCATGGTCTACCGGCGAACTCATCAGGTCGTGAAACGGCTGGCCGCGCGGCGCAGCGCCATCCTGTCGGCTGCGCGGGACGCGGCGGCGGCGGGCGGCATGGCGGCGGTCCAGATCGCACCCGTCGCGGTGCGGGCCAATGTCGCGGCGGGAACGGTCTACCGCTATTTCCCGTCGAAGGCCGAGCTGATCTCGGAATTGATCACGGAAGTCTCGCGCGACGAGCTCACGGCGATCCGGCGTGCCGCGGATGCCGCGCCGGGGCCGTCATCGGCGCTGGCCGCCGCGGTGACGACGATCGCGGTCCACGTGCTGTCGCAGCGCAAGCTCGCCTGGGGCATTTTGGCCGAGCCGGTCGACGTCGACGTCACCGCCTCGCGCCTCGCCAGCCGCCGCGATATTTCCGGCGAGCTGGCCATGCGCATCGATGCCGCGGTGCGCGCCGGACACCTGCCGGCGCAGGACACGGCGCTGGCCGCCACCGCCTTGCTCGGCGCGCTGCACGAAGCGCTGGTCGGCCCGCTGGCGCCGGCCAATCTCGACGATCCGATCAAGCTGCGTGACGCGGTGCAGACCGTGACGCTGCTTGCGCTGCGCGCGGTCGGCGTGATGGACGCACGCGCGCGTGGCCTCGTGGTGCAGGCGACGACTCCGGCGAAGGCGCTGGTCGGCGCATGAGGCCAGGGTGAGGCCAGCGCGCGCGAAGAACACTTCCGTCGCAATGGCGTTGTAATTTTGCGGGCTGGGCTCAACCACCTCACGGAGCAACCCATGACGACGACCCATGGCTCGGCCAAATGGCAGGGCGGCATCAAGGACGGCAAGGGCGCGATCTCGACCAAGAGCGGCGCGCTCTCGGATTACCCCTACGGCTTCGCCAGCCGTTTCGAGGGCAAGCCCGGCTCGAACCCGGAGGAGTTGATCGGCGCTGCGCACGCCGCCTGCTTCACGATGGCGCTGTCGCTGATCCTGGGCGAAGCCAAGCTTACGGCGGAGCATATGGAGACCAAGGCCGATGTGACCCTGGAGAAGGTCGCCGACGGCTTCGCCATCACCGCGGTGCATCTGACGCTGTCGGCGAAGATCCCGGGCGCCGACAACGCGACGTTCCAGGAACTGGCCGGCAAGGCGAAGGCCGGATGTCCGGTGTCGAAGCTGCTCAACACCAAGATCACGCTCGACGCGTCATTGCAGGGCTGATCGCGGCGCGGCGGGTTAGAGCGTTTTCGAGCGAAATAGGCACCGGTTCGTGTGAAGAAGACGCGTCAAACTGGAATCTAGAGCTGCGCGTCGCCCTTCGGGCCGACCGAGGCGATACGCAGCATGTTGGTGGTGCCGGGCGCGCGCAGCGGCACGCCGGCAACGATGATGACGCGCTGGCCGGCCTTGGCAAAACCGTCGCGGAACGCAATCGAGCCGGCGCGGTCGACCATGTCGTCGAGATCGTGAGCGTCCTCGGCGACCACGCAATGCACCCCCCACACCACCGACAGCTTGCGGCCGGTGACGAGGTTCGGCGTGATCGCGACCACCGGCACCTTGGGCCGCTCGCGCGCCACGCGGATCGCGGTCGAGCCTGATGACGTCCAGCAGATGATCGCCGACAGGTCGAGCGTCTCGGCGATCTGCCGGGCGGCGTCGGCAATGGCGTCACCCACCGTCGCTTCGGGATCGACGCGCTGCGCGTTGATCACGTTGCGATAGGTCGGGTCGCGCTCGACCTCCTCGCCGATGCGGTTCATGGTGGAGACTGCCTCCACCGGGAATTTGCCGGCGGCGGATTCCGCCGACAGCATGATGGCGTCGGCGCCTTCGTAGACGGCGGTGGCGACGTCGGAGACTTCGGCGCGCGTCGGCACCGGCGCCTGGATCATCGATTCCAGCATCTGGGTTGCGACCACCACCGGCCTGCCGGCGCGGCGCGCCATCCGGATCATCTGCTTCTGCAGGCTCGGTACCCGTTCCAGCGGCAGTTCGACGCCGAGATCGCCGCGCGCCACCATCAGCGCGTCCGACGCTTCGATGATGTCGGCAAGGCGGTCGATCGCCTGCGGCTTCTCGATCTTGGCCATCACGGCGGCGCGGCCGCGGATCATCTTCTTGGCCTCGATCACGTCCTCGGCGCGCTGCACGAAGGACAGCGCGACCCAGTCGATCCCCTCCGGCAGCGCGGCTTCCAGGTCGGCGCGGTCCTTTGCGGTCATCGCCGACACCGGCAGATCGGTATCGGGCAGGCTGACGCCCTTGCGGTCCGACATCTTGCCGCCGATCACGACGCGCGTGACCGCGCGCTCGGGCGAGGTTTCCTCGGCGATCAGCCGCACCTTGCCGTCGTCGAGCAGCAGCGCATGGCCCGGGCGGAGCGCCGCGAGGATCTCCGGATGCGGAAGCTGGACGCGGCTGTTGTCACCCGGCGTCTTGTCGGAATCCAGAATGAAGCTCTGGCCGTTCTTGAGCTGGGTCGAGCCTTCCGCGAACGAGCCAAGCCGCAGCTTCGGCCCTTGCAGGTCGACCAGGATGCCGATCGGCCGGCCGTAGCTCGATTCGACATTGCGGATGGTCTTGACCAGCTCCCGCATCTTGTCGTGCGGGGTATGGCTCATGTTGATGCGGAAGACGTCGGCGCCCGCCTCGAACAGCTTGCGGATCATCGCGCTGTCTGAGGAGGCCGGGCCGAGCGTTGCGAGGATCTTGATTCGACGCAGTCGTCTCATGGTTTGTTTCCGGGTGGTGCGGCTGGCGGCAGACCAGACGCGCCCGGAGGCGCTGCGCCCGGCGGCGGGTTGGGCAGGCCCGGCATCGCCCCGGGACTTCCTGGACCCACGCCGCCCGGCATTCCCGGTACTTTCTGCGGCTGTTGTTCGTTGGCTTCGGTCAGCTGGACGGTCCATGCACGCTGCTCGCCGGTGTCGACCTCGAAGAAGCCGGTGCGGTCAAACCCGCGCGCCAGGCAATTTTCGGTGCCCTTGATGGTGAATTCCTTGTCGCGCGAGCACATGAAGGCCTGGCCGGACCATTCGCCGCCGCGATCATAGTCGAGAGCGTAGATGTAGTAGTAGCGCGCCACAAGGTTGCCGCGCAGCAAGGTCTCGCAGGTGCGCGACGACACGTTCCACCAGCCCTCGGTGGTCCAGCCCTCGGCGTCCTTGTAGCCGAGCGCGATGCCGACGCGGCTCGAGGTGTTGTTGCAGAGCCGGAAATCGGCCGCCGCCGGGCTCGTCCACAGGCAGGCCGCGACCAGCGCCAGCACCGGCAGGAGGCCGGCCAACGTCAGACGGATATTGCGGGGAGCTGAGGCGAGGGAATCTGTTGGGCTCATGCAGCGAAGCTATATCAAATCATGGACGATTTCGCGTGCCCGGCCGGCACTATCAACGGGCGGGCGCCCGTCTGCGACGCTGTCGGACCATGGCCGGGGTGGCCGGACCGGTCCGTTTTGCGCGCCGATATGGCAAAATCTGTGACAATTCCCACCTGATATCAATATGGTGAGCGCGACACACGGGATCACGATCATGAGCATTGACGACAAAACCAGAACGGAACTCGAGGCCGCGGTCTTCCGGCGTCTCGTCAGTCACCTGCGCAACCGCACCGATGTGCAAAACATCGACCTGATGAACCTCGCCGGCTTCTGCCGCAACTGCCTGTCCAACTGGATGAAGGAAGAGGCCGACGCCAAGGGCCTTGCCGTGAGCAAGGACGAGAGCCGTGAGGCGGTCTACGGCATGCCGTATGAGGAATGGAAGGCGCAGTATCAGGGCAGCGCGACGCCGGAGCAACTCGCGGCGATGAAGAAAGCCCAAAGCGGGCATTAAATCTCAGCCTCTGTGACGTCAGTTCCGCGGCCGTCCGCATCTCCTGTGGGCGCGCTGTGGATGAGCGCGATGTTTCCTTGACGGAAGGCGCGCCAAAATCGAGGGTCGCCCGCAGCAAGCGGTGCGCAAGGCGCGTATTCGCGTAACATTTCAATACCTGTTCAGGAGTGCGCGATGGCCACCACGTCTGCCGCCGTCAAGGAAGAGCCCGCAACGCGATTTGCCAAGGACCAGCTCAAGTCCATCATCGAGCGCATCGAGCGGCTGGAAGAAGAGAAGAAGACGATCTCGGACGACATCCGCGACGTCTATGCCGAGAGCAAGGGCAACGGCTTCGACGTCAAGGCGCTGCGCGCCATCATCCGTCTGCGCAAGCAGGATCCGAACGAGCGCCAGGAGCAGGAGACCATCCTGGAGACCTACATGCAGGCTTTGGGGATGCTCTGAGGCGGCCAGCGGCCACCCTGCCGGGCGTTCGCCAAGGGCGCCCCCCAAAGCTCTCCCCAACGCTCTCGCCAAGGCTCAGGTCAAAGCTGCTGGAAGGCCTCCTGTCGAGGCTTGGGTGAAATCCCGGGATTTGCTACACTGTCGGCGAGGTAACCGGGCAGATCGTTCAGATGGACGTGCCAGGACCAGAGCGCCGGCTCGCTGCGGTCCTCGCCGCCGACATGGTCGGCTATAGCCGACTGATGGAGGCTGACGAGACGGGCACCCTTGCGCGCCTCAAAACCCATCGCATCGAGCTGATCGATCCGGCCATCGCCAAGAATCGCGGCCGCATCATCAAGACCACCGGCGACGGCCTGCTGGTCGAATTCCATAGCGTCGTCGATGCGGTGCTGTGCGCGGCCGAGGTTCAGAGCCGGATGGCGAAGCGCAACGCCGACGTCGCGCCGGCGCGGTGGATGCAGTTTCGCATCGGCATCAATCTTGGCGACGTGATCGTTGACGGCGCCGATATCTTCGGCGACGGCGTCAACGTCGCGTCCCGCCTGGAGACGCTGGCCGAGCCCGGCGGCATCTGCATTTCCGGCGCGGTCCGCGATCAGGTCGGCGATCGCCTGGAAGATCTGAGCTTCGAGGATCTCGGCGACCAGACCGTCAAGAACATCGCGCGCCCGATCCGGGTTTTTCGCGTTCATCTCGAATCCGGTGCCAGGCCCGTTTCGGAGCACCCGAGTGTTGTGACCGGCCCTGTCGTCGCCAAGAAGCCCTCCATCGCCGTGCTGCCGCTCGTCAACATGAGCGGCGATCCCGAGCAGGAATTCTTCGCCGACGGGCTCACCGAGGACATCATCACCGAGCTGTCGCGCTTCCACGATCTGCTGGTGATCTCGCGCAACTCGAGCTTCGTGTACAAGGGCAAGGCCGTGAAGGTGCAGGACGTCGCGAAGGAATTCGCCGTCGACTATGTGCTGGAAGGCAGCGTGCGGAAGGCGGGCGGCCGGATCCGCGTCACCGTGCAGCTGATCGACGCCGTGGCCGACCGGCACGTTTGGGCCGAACGCTACGACCGCGAGCTTGCCGACATCTTCGCGATCCAGGACGAGATGACGCGCGCGATCGTGGCGACCTTGCCGGGGCGCGTCGAGGCTGCCGCGCATGACCGCGTCAAGCGCAAGCCGACCGACAACATGGCGGCCTATGAATGCGTGCTTGCCGCCAAGGTGCTGCATCATCGCTCGGCACGGGACGACAACGCGGAGGCGCAGCGCCTGCTCGAGCGGGCCATCGTGCTT
This sequence comes from Bradyrhizobium sp. BRP56, assembly GCF_020194035.1. Lineage (NCBI taxonomy): Bacteria > Pseudomonadati > Pseudomonadota > Alphaproteobacteria > Hyphomicrobiales > Nitrobacteraceae > Bradyrhizobium > Bradyrhizobium sp. BRP56. Next base: position 72,353 of record NZ_JADYVV010000042.1, on the reverse strand, counting down.
GACCCGAACTATGCCCATGCCCACGCCTGGCGGGCCTGCGTGCTCGGCCAGACCTGGGTCTACAACTGGTGCACCGACCGCGACGCGACCATGGCGCAGGTCGCCGCAGAGCTCGAGATCGCGCTCAAGCTCGACGACAATGACAGCGACGTGCACCGGATCCTCGCCGCGCTGAACCTTAACCGCGACGACCACGACAAGGCGGCCTTCCACCAGGAGCGCGCGCTCGCGCTCAACCCGAATTACGACCTCGTCGTCGTGCAGCAGGGCGAGCTCCTGACCTGGCTCGGGCGGCCCGAGGAGGGCATCGACTGGATCAAGCGGGCGATGCGCCTCAATCCGTTCCATCCGGAGCGCTTCTGGAGCCATCTCGGCCGAGCCTGCTATTGCGCCGAGAAATACGCCGACGCCGTCGAGGCGTTCTCGCGCATCACGCGCCCCGACCACACCCATCATGCCTTCCTCGCGGCGACCTTCGCGCAGATGGGCAACACGGTGGCGGCCTCTGCCCACGCCGCCGAGGTGCTGAAGCGCGAGCCGACCTTCTCGGTTGCCGCGCATCTGACAACCCAGCGCTACAAGTATGAGCCCGATCGGGCACGCTACGAGGTCGGCCTGCTCAAGGCAGGGCTGCCGGCCTGAAGGGGCGGAAAGCTATCTTGTCGGCAGAAGCGCGGCTCAGCGCAGCGAGGCGGTGCGGAGCACGAAGGACTGGGTCGTCAGGAGGGCGGTCGCCGAGCCCGAGAAACGGTCGCAGGTCATACCCATCATCGGATCTTCCGAGAAGGTCATGACGACGGCGGCCTGCGGCTTCACGAAATGAGTCCGCATCATGGTCATGTCGGTGTCGCCAAGCACCGTGGTCAGCATGGCATTGCTCGCGCTCGGCGCCAGCATCACCACGCGCATCCAGATATCGTTGCCCTTGGCAGCCGAGATCCGCGCGGAGGTGGTGATCACGCCCTGGCTCGGTGCGCCCTTGGCAACGACGGTGTTGATTTCGGTGCTAGGAACCGCGGCATTGCGCGTCGGGCGCACGTTGCGCGGGATCGGCGCGGTCGCTGCGACGATGTTGGCGCGATCGACCGGTGACGCCGCGGGCGCATAGGCCAGTGCTTTGTTGAAGTTTTCGGTCGTCGTGCTGGCTGTGGTCTGCGGATCGCTACCGCCGACCGCCTCGCGGGCCTTCAGCGCGGCAATCTGCGCCGCCGACGCCTGCTTCGGCGCCTCACCTTCGTCACCCCAGAAGCCGCGGGCATTGATGATGTCGGCAGGGGATTGCGGCGCGGTGTTCTCGGCCACCTGCACCACTTGCACCGCCGGCTTCGCCTTCGGCATCGGCACGAGCTGGGCGTCGGCGGCGGCGAGCTGGATGGCGGCGGCGAACTGCGGCTTGGCGCGCGGCAGCGGAACCGGATCGGCGGCTTTGGCGGGCGCGGCGGCGGCCACCACGGTGTTGGCGGCGGGCTTGTCGTTCACGCTGGCCGCGCCTTCGTCTTCATCGTCACTCGACTTGCCGCCACCGAACAGCTTCGCGAACAGGCTCGGCTTGCCGATGGTCGCGGCATCGTCACCATTGCCGCGGCGCTCGATATCGGCCTTGGCAAGCTCATAGCCCTTGAGCGGCGTGCCGTCGGTCGGGACATGGACGGTGCGGCCGTCGGGGAACACCCTGACCAGCTGATCGCGGGTCATGCGCGGCCAGTGGCGGATGCTGCCGGTGTCGAGATGGACGAACGGCGAGCCCGAGGTCGGATAGAAGCCGACGCCGCCGCGCTGCAGGCGGAGGCCCGCGTAACGGATCTGCTCCAGCGGCACGCCCGGGATGAAGAAGTCCATCGCATGCCCCAGCATGTGCTGGCTGTGGCGCGCAACGCCCGAGGAGCGGCGGCGGAGCATGGCGTTGGTGGCAGGGGCGCGATAGGCGGAGATAATCTGGATCGGCTGCTTGCCGCCGACGTCGTTATAGACGTCCCACAGGATGTCGAAGAGGTGACGGTCCATCACCGTTTCATCCTGGGAGCGCCAGTCGCGCAGGAAGTGGTTGAGCTGCTTCAGCGCGCCTTCGTCGTAGCGGCCCTCGCGCTTGAAGGTGACGGTGAGGTCTTCGCCGGAATGGGTGTGGTGGAAGGAGAGGGTGCGGGTCTGGTTCAGCGCGGTGGCATCGTGCACCGATCCCGCGCCCGCCAACAGCAATAGCGCAGTCAGGCCGACTTGGTATCCGGCCTTAGGCAACGACAGCGGATTGCAGCGGCGTGCGAAGACAGCCAGCACTATGAGCCCACCCAGTCGACGAGCGTTCGGTCGGCATCTTTCGCAGACCCCCTGCGGAAGACGGTGAACGCTTTCTTAAAGCGGGAGGGTTAACCGAGGTTTACCGACCCGCCCCCAAGTTAGGCTTAACTAACTGGGCGACTGTGGCAAAAGATAGCCCTGCTCCCCAGCCGAGACCCGAAATGGTTAACGTAAACGATCTCGCCTTTTGAGCGAGATCGTTGATTTTGCTTCAAAATTTATCCCAATCGGGCGGAAATGCAGATCAGCGGGTGATCACCCGGCGCTGCTGCTGGGCCTGCCCGCGACGGATCGGCTGCGGCTCCGGCTGTCCGAATCCCCCGAACAGGCGCTCGAAGAAGTTTGGTCCGGAGGAGCCAAAGCCGTTGTCGCCGGCGACATTGACGCCGGCGGGCAGGCTGCTGCTCGGCGGACGCGAGTAGCTCGGCTGGGCGTGCGCCACCACCGTCTCGAGATCCTTGCCGCGGCTGTTCCTGAGCAGCGACAGCATGCTGGCGTCGCGGCCGTAAACGTCTCTGCGCAATTGCAGCTTGCCGGCATCGTCCACGAACGCGGTCTGGTAGGTGATGTTCACCGGGATCGGCGTCGGGAATTTCAGGTCGACCTCGCTCGAACCGTACATGCTGCGGATCCGCTCCGGCGTGTAGTGCTGGTTCGGCTCGGTAATGTTGAGCAGGACAGCGGCGTACTGATCGGGATTCTGCACGCGCATGCAGCCGTGGCTGAAAGCACGCTCGTCCTTCGCGAACAGGTACTTGTCCGGCGTGTCGTGCTGATAGACCAGGAACTTGTTCGGGAAGTTGAAGCGGATGCGGCCGAGCGCGTTGGCCTCACCCGGTGGCTGCGAGATGTGAATCGAGCCGTCGCGGTTGCGCTCGAGCCTGAGGCCCATGCGCTGCAGCACCGTCGGATCCTGCTGCAGGGCCGGCAGATACTCGTTGTAGATGATCGACGGCGGCACGTTCCAGGTCGGATTGACCGTGATGTACTTCATCGTCTCGGTCAGAAGCGGCGTGGCATGCTGGCCGGGCTTTCCGGTGACGACGCGGGTGGTCCAGACCGGCGCGCCGTTCTGCATCACCTTCAGCGTGTAGTCCGGGATGTTGAGGATCACATAGGCATTGCCGACACTGGCGGCGCCGAGCTGGCGCGGCAGCCAGCGCCAACGCTCCATGTTGACGATCACTGTATCGATCTGCCGGTCGCGCTTCGGATTGTTCAGCGCCTTCACCGTGCGCTCGTCGAGAACGCCGGTCGGCTTGAGGTCGACGCTGCTCTGGAATTTCTCCACCGCCCGCGCGACCGTCGCGTCATACTTGGTGCTGTCGGCATTCTCGGTGACGCCGAGCTTGTTGCGCAGGTCCGGCACGCGCGGATCGTCCATCTCGACCGCGGCCTGCTTCTTGCGTGCCGGCAAATATTTCAGCGTCGGGCCGTCCGCGATCGTGATGACCGGGCCGTCGCCCTGGCCACGCAGCTCGGCGAGCTTCTGCTTCAGCTCCTTGTAGAGCTTCTGCGGCGGGTTGTAGCCGTCGAGCGCAGCGGAGGCGTCCTTGGCGGAGGTCACATTGGCGAACACTTCCGCCGGATCGATCGGGTGCTCCGGATAGAGAATGTCCGCCGACACCTGCGACCAGTGCATGCGGCCGCTCTGGGCCTGGCGGGCGTAGTCCAGCATGCTGGCGGCGAGCTTCAGCTCGGCGTCGGCCAGCGCATCCGGCGAGGTCGCCGCGGCGAAATCCGGCACCGGATAGTCTGATGCATCGAGGCCGTCGGCGGCCGCGTCCTTCAGGCGGGCGATGACGCCCTTGCCGGCGTCGGTCAGCTTGCCGGCCTTGGTGAACACCGGCGCGTATTCGCGAGCCGAATAGAACTTCTCGGCCGCTGCGCGCTCGTTCTTGCGGTCAAAGCTACGCAGCGACTTGCTGGCGAGCAGTTCGCGCAGCTTGTCGGCAACCGGCTGATCCTCGGCGGCAACGTTGCTTGCCGCCTTCGCCGGTTCGCCCGCCGGCGCTGCGGCGGTCGCGGGGGCAGGAGCTGTGGCCGGCGCCGCTGCCGTTGCAGGCGCGGGGCTTGCGGCAGGCGCGGTGGCCGTTGCGGGGGCGGGCGTGGCCGCCGCCGGCGCGACGGCGGTATCGGTCTTCGGTGCATCGGCGGGCTTCGTCGCCGGCGCGGTCGCGACATCGGCGGGCTTCGGCTCGACGGCCTTTGCAGTCGCGCTCGGCTCTGCCGGCTTGGCGTCGACCGGTTTTGTCTCAGCGGGTTTGGCCTCGGTGGCGTGCACATCCGCTGGCTTCACGTCGGCCGGCTTGGCTGCATCGGGCAGCGCGGCGGTGGTGTCGGTCTTGAAATCGCTTGCGGTGGGGGGCGGCACGTTGGCCGGTTCGGGACGCGGGATCGCCGCGTCGATCGCGAGTTCCGAGGCGCTGGAGTGCGGCGTGTCCTGCGCGAAGGCCGCGGTCGCGGACACCGTGAGGAAGGTTGCCGCGACGGCCATCAATACGCGGTCAAATCCTCGACGGTTGTTCGAACAGTCACGCATCGTCACACCCCCTGGGTGAAACTGCCCCTCATCAAACTGGAACAGTTCAAATCAGAATTTGGTTTCATAGCTTGCGCGAAGCGCCGGCCTCTCGATCGACTCGCACGCCTGCACACAACGAACGCAGACGATACCTTTGCCCCTCTCATGCAGCCAGCGCCATGCGGGGCAACTCACGACAAACTGACCTCGAAGCAGCTGATTTCACTCCGGGCTGTGCGTTTTTGCCACGCGGCACAGCCTTTGTCTGTCACCGCCACGACACGGTTCAAAAGGTTCCCTGGTGCGGCCTGTCGGCCTCGAGAGCTAAGTGGCGTCGCTTGCGCGCGCGCCGGCCGCAGCTTCGTCGAGCTTGCGATAGAGCGTCGAGCGGCCGATCTTGAGGCGGCGCGCGACCTCCGACATCTGTCCGCGATAATGCGAAATCGCGAAGCGGATGATCTCGTTCTCGAGATCTTCCAGGGGGCGCACCTCGCCCGCGGCATTGAGCATGGAAAGGCCGCCGGCGGTGGGCAGGGAGGCGACAACCGGTATTTCATTACCGGAAATCATGGCGGGGGCCGTGGAAGGCGACACCACCAGCGGCTCGCCCTGCAGCGATTTGCCGTCCGGCGCCGGATGCGCCGTTCCTTGCGGGAAATCGGCGAGCCCGAGCTGGTCGCCATCGCTCATCACCACGGCGCGATACACCGTGTTCTCGAGCTGGCGGATGTTGCCCGGCCAGTCGAGCTGCGCAAGGTGCGCCATGGCCTCGCCGCTGATCCCGGTGATGTTGCGGTTCTCCTCGGCGCAGAACCGCGCCAGGAAATGCCGCAGCAGATGCGGGATGTCTTCGCGCCGCTGTCGCAGCGCCGGAATGGTCAGCGGCAGCACGTGCAGGCGATAGAACAGGTCCTCGCGGAACTGGCCGCCTTTCACGAGATCGAGCAGCTTGCGGTTGGTCGCCGAGATGATGCGAACATCGACCTTGACCGGCTTGCGGCCGCCGACCGCCTCGACGGTGCCTTCCTGCAGGGCGCGCAGCAATTTCACCTGCGTGGCCAGCGGCAACTCACCAACCTCGTCGAGGAACAGCGTGCCACCATGCGCTTCGACGAACTTGCCCTGATGGCGCTCGGTGGCGCCGGTGAAGGCGCCCTTCTCGTGGCCGAACAGGATCGATTCGACGAGATTGTCCGGGATCGCGCCGCAATTCACCGCAACGAACGGCCTGGCCTTGCGTTCGCTGCTGCCGTGAATGGCGCGCGCGAACAGTTCCTTGCCGACGCCGGATTCGCCCTCGATCAGCACCGGGATCGTCGAGGATGCGGCCTTTTGCGCGGTGCGCAGCACCCCGGCCATCGCCTCGCTGCGGGTGATGATGTCGGAGAAGGTCAGCCGGCCCTCGCGGCTGTGGCGAATCCGCTGCAATTCGCCCTTCAGCGCCGAGGCGTTGAGGGCGTTGCGCAGGGAAACCTGCAGCCGCTCGAAGCCGACCGGCTTGACGACGAAATCCTGGGCACCGGCGCGCATCGCCGACACGACATTGTCGATGCCGCCATGCGCGGTCTGCACGATGACCGGGACGGTCAAACCAGCTTCACGAATTTTTGCGAGGACTCCGAGACCGTCGAGGCCCGGCATCACGAGGTCGAGCACGACGGCGTCAATCGCCTGCGTCTCGGATGCGGTCAGGGCCGCGATCGCCGCGTCGCCACTGTCCACGACGAGGGGCTCATAGCCGCACTTCTGCACCATGTTTTCAACCAAACGGCGCTGTACTGCGTCGTCATCGGCGATCAAAATGGTGGCAGCCATGGTTTTCCCCGCACGCTACGTTTATTTGTCTCGAATCGGGGCAATGTCGCCGATGCCGATTAACGCACTCTTAAATGTTGCAAACCCGCATTCATTCCGCCGCCGCCGACATCTTTCCGACTGAAGTAAGGTTACGAACAAGATGACCTCGCGCTCCAAAACTGCATCCAACAAGTCTGCCCTCAGCAAGGCCGCTCTCCGCAAGGAAGCCGCGTTGCGCAAAACGGCCGCGCAACGCAAATCGTCCGCAGGCGGCCCGGCCGCGAAAAAGGCAGCCAGCAAGACCGGCAAGCTTCCGGAATGGAATCTGGCAGATCTCTACTCCGGTATCGATGCGCCTGAAGTCGCACGCGACTTGCAGAAAATGGACGCAGATTGCGTCGCGTTTGAGACCGACTACAAGGGCAAGCTTGCCGAAAATACCGCCAAGGAAAACGGCGGAAAGTGGCTGGCCGAGGCGATCAGGCGCTATGAGGCGATCGACGATTTGGCTGGCCGTCTCGGCTCTTACGCCGGCCTGGTCCATGCCGGCGACAGCGTCGATCCCGCGATTTCGAAATTCTACGGCGATGTCTCCGAGCGGCTGACCGCCGCGTCGGTGCATCTGTTGTTCTTCTCGCTCGAGCTCAATCGCGTCGACGACGACGTGATCGAGCGCGCGATGGCCGAACCGGAGCTCGGCCATTACCGGCCGTGGATCGAGGATCTGCGCAAGGACAAGCCGTACCAGCTCGAGGATCGCGTCGAGCAGCTGTTCCACGAAAAGGCGCAAAGCGGCTACGCGGCCTGGAACCGGCTGTTCGACCAGACCATCTCCGGTCTGCGTTTCAAGGTCGGCGGCAAGGAGCTCGCGATCGAGCCGACGCTGAATCTGCTGCAGGACAAGGCGGGGGACAAGCGCAAGGCTGCCGCGCAGGCTCTCGCCAAGACCTTCAAGGACAATGAGCGCAGCTTCGCGCTGATCACCAATACGCTCGCCAAGGACAAGGAAATCTCCGACCGCTGGCGCGGCTTCCAGGATGTCGCGGATTCCCGCCATCTCAACAACCGCGTCGAGCGCGAGGTGGTCGATGCGCTGGTCGCCTCGGTGCGCGCGGCCTATCCGAAGCTGTCGCACCGCTATTACGCGCTGAAGGCCGGCTGGTTCAAAAAGAAGAAGCTGCCGCACTGGGACCGTAACGCCCCGCTGCCGTTCGCGGCGACCGGCACCATCGCTTGGCCCGAGGCGCGCAACATGGTGCTGTCGGCCTATAGCGGCTTCTCGCCCAAGATGGCCGCGATCGCCGAGCGCTTCTTCGACGATCGCTGGATCGATGCGCCGGTCCGTCCCGGCAAGGCGCCCGGCGCGTTCTCGCATCCGACCACGCCGTCGGCGCATCCCTATGTGCTGATGAACTATCAGGGCAAGCCGCGCGACGTGATGACGCTGGCGCATGAGCTCGGCCATGGCGTCCATCAGGTGCTGGCGGCGAAGAACGGCGCGCTGATGGCGCCGACGCCGCTGACGCTGGCGGAAACCGCAAGCGTGTTCGGCGAGATGCTGACCTTCAAGCGGCTATTGTCCCAGACCAGGAACGCCAAGCAGCGCCAGGCGCTGCTCGCGGGCAAGGTCGAGGACATGATCAATACCGTGGTGCGGCAGATCGCGTTCTATTCATTCGAGCGCGCGGTTCATACCGAGCGCAAGAACGGCGAACTCACCGCCGAGCGGATCGGCCAGATCTGGCTCAGCGTGCAGGGCGAGAGCCTGGGGCCGGCGATCGAGATCAAGCCGGGCTACGAGACGTTCTGGATGTACATTCCGCACTTCATCCACTCGCCGTTCTACGTCTATGCCTATGCGTTCGGCGATTGCCTCGTGAACTCGCTCTATGCGGTCTACGAGCACGCGTCCGAAGGCTTTGCGGAGCGCTATCTCGACATGCTCGCCGCCGGCGGCACCAAGCACTACTCCGAGCTGCTGCGGCCGTTCGGGCTCGACGCCAAGGACCCCAAATTCTGGGACGGCGGCCTGTCCGTCATCGCCGGCATGATCGACGAGCTGGAGGCGATGGGCTGAGGCCCATCGGCGTTCCGGCCGGGCCGGGCGGCAGCCGGTCCCGTGCCAGTTTCGTTCGGCGTTTTTTGCGCCTGGCGGCATGATCGTTCCATGATGCCTGCGTTTGGGAGGGCAATCCTGCCGAGGGGCTGCCGCGGCGTCGTCGCTCGATCGTCCGGATCGTGGACGATTTGCGCTTCAAATCGCCCGATCGGGACCGCGCCGTTGCCCTGCCTATCCGTTTGCGGTAATGCCTCGCGGAGGAACGCGAATTTCTGACTGGGGACAGCGATGGCAGACCATAGCGAAGTGGCCTACACGACCGCCGACGGCAACGATTACGTGGCGCATGAGCAGACCTATGAAGGGTTTCTCATGCTGGTCAAATGGGGCACCATCAGCGTCGCCATTATTCTCGCCCTGATGGCCTATTTCCTGGTCTGATCCTTAGATCGGCTAGCGGCGCCGCCGTCCCGCGGCGGTGCCGGAATTTCCTGTCGAAACCCGGATGTAAAAACCGGGTATCCAAATCTGGCGAAAATAACGCTAGTTTGAAGACGCGTGCGCCGCTCGCGCCGCCGGAGGGCCCATGAAGATTGCCGTTGCCAAGGAAATTGATCCGTCCGAGCCGCGGGTTGCGGCCTCGCCCGATACCGTGAAGAAGTTCAAGGCACTCGGCGCCGAGGTCGCGGTCGAGCCGGGCGCGGGCATCAAGTCGGGCCTTCCCGATTCGGAGTTCACCGCGGTTGGCGCCACCGTCAGCGCGGACGCGCTCAAGGACGCCGACATCATCATCAAGGTGAAGCGGCCGGAAGCCTCCGAACTGTCCAAATACAAGCGCGGCGCGCTGGTCATCGCGATCATGGATCCCTATGGCAACGAGGCCGCGCTGAAGGTGATGGCCGATGCCGGCGTGTCCGCCTTCGCGATGGAATTGATGCCGCGCATCACCCGCGCGCAGGTGATGGACGTCTTGTCCTCGCAGGCCAATCTGGCCGGCTACCGCGCCGTGATCGAGGGCGCCGAGGCCTTTGGCCGCGCCTTCCCGATGATGATGACCGCCGCCGGCACGGTTCCGGCCGCGAAGGTGTTCGTGATGGGCGTCGGCGTCGCCGGCCTGCAGGCGATCGCGACCGCGCGGCGGCTCGGCGCCGTCGTCACCGCGACCGACGTGCGCCCGGCCACCAAGGAACAGGTCGAATCGCTCGGCGCGAAATTCCTCGCCGTCGAGGACGAGGAATTCAAGAACGCGCAGACCGCCGGCGGTTACGCCAAGGAAATGTCCAAGGAGTACCAGGCCAAGCAGGCCGCGCTGACCGCCGAGCACATCAAGAAGCAGGACATCGTGATCACGACCGCGCTGATCCCGGGCCGTCCGGCACCAATGCTCGTCACCGGCGAGATGGTGAAATCGATGAAGCCCGGCTCGGTGCTGGTCGATCTCGCGGTCGAGCGCGGCGGCAATGTCGAGGGCGCGAGGCCCGGCGAAGTGGTCGAGACCGACGGCATCAAGATCGTCGGCTACACCAATGTCGCAGGCCGCGTCGCGGCGTCGGCTTCGGGGCTCTACGCGCGCAATTTGTTCTCGTTCATCGAGACGATGGTCGACAAGGCCAACAAGGCGCTCGCGGTCAATTGGGACGACGAGCTGGTGAAGGCCACCGCGCTGACCAAGGACGGCGCCGTCATTCATCCCAACTTCCAGCCGAAGTAAGGAGAGAAGCCATGGAGCATCTCGCGCAGGCCGTCGATCCGTTCGTGTTCCGGCTGTCGATTTTCGTCCTCGCCGTGTTTGTCGGCTATTTCGTGGTTTGGTCGGTGACCCCGGCGCTGCATACGCCGCTGATGAGCGTGACCAACGCGATCTCCTCGGTGATCGTGGTCGGCGCGCTGCTCGCGGTCGGCGTCGGCATGGTGTCGAGCGGTTCGGGCTGGGCCCGCGGCTTCGGCTTCGTCGCGCTGATCTTCGCCTGCGTGAACATCTTCGGCGGCTTCCTGGTCACCCAGCGCATGCTCGCGATGTACAAGAAGAAAGCCAAGTGAGCGGCAATCACCTCGGGGTGATGAGGATTTTGGGGGACCTGAGATGAGCGCCAATCTCTCTGCACTGTTGTACCTCGTGGCGGGGGTGCTGTTCATCCTGTCGCTGCGCGGCCTGTCGAGCCCGGCGTCGTCACGCCAGGGCAACATGTTCGGCATGATCGGCATGGCGATCGCCGTCGGCACCACGCTGGCGAGCCATCCGCCGGCCGACGGCGTGGCCTGGGTGCTGGTCATCCTCGCGGTCGCGATCGGCGGCGGCATCGGCGCCGTCATCGCGCGCCGGGTGCCGATGACCTCGATGCCCGAACTCGTCGCCGCGTTCCACTCGCTGGTCGGCATGGCCGCGGTGCTGGTCGCCGCCGGTGCGTTCTATGCGCCCGAGGCGTTCGACATCGGCACGCCCGGAAACATCCATCCGCAGAGCCTGGTCGAGATGTCGCTCGGCGTCGCGATCGGCGCGCTGACCTTCACCGGCTCGGTGATCGCGTTCCTGAAGCTGTCGGCACGGATGAGCGGCGCGCCGATCATCCTGCCGTTCCGCCACGTCATCAACATCGTGCTGGCGCTGGCGCTGGTGTTCTTCATCGTCGGCCTCGTGATGAGCGGCAGCGCGCTCGACTTCTGGCTGATCACCATCATCGCGCTGGCGCTCGGCGTGCTGATGATCATTCCGATCGGCGGCGCCGACATGCCGGTCGTGATCTCGATGCTGAACTCGTACTCCGGCTGGGCCGCGGCCGGCATCGGCTTCACGCTCGGCAATTCGGCGCTGATCATCACCGGCGCGCTGGTCGGCTCCTCCGGCGCGATCCTGTCCTACATCATGTGCCACGCGATGAACCGCTCGTTCATCTCGGTGATCCTCGGCGGCTTCGGCGGCGAGACCGCCGCGGCCGGCGGCGGCTCGGGCGAGCAGAAGCCCGCCAAGCTCGGCTCGGCGGATGACGCCGCCTTCATCATGAAGAACGCCTCGAAGGTCATCATCGTGCCCGGCTACGGCATGGCGGTGGCGCAGGCACAGCACGCGCTGCGCGAGATGGCCGACATCCTGAAGAAGGAAGGCGTCGAGGTGAAATACGCCATTCACCCGGTGGCGGGCCGCATGCCCGGCCACATGAACGTGCTGCTGGCCGAGGCCAACGTGCCCTATGACGAGGTGTTCGAGCTCGAGGACATCAACTCGGAGTTCGCCCAGGCCGACATCGCCTTCGTGATCGGCGCCAACGACGTCACCAACCCGGCGGCGGAAGAGGACAAGACCTCGCCGATCTACGGCATGCCGGTGCTGCAGGTCTGGAAGGCCGGCACCGTGATGTTCATCAAGCGCTCGCTCGCCTCGGGCTATGCCGGCATCGACAACCCGCTGTTCTACCGCGACAACACCATGATGTTGCTCGGCGACGCCAAGAAGGTCACCGAGAACATCGTCAAGGCGATGTAAGGCGGTAGCGATGGCGCTGAACCGGGAGTGGCATCGAGCGCATCGCATGCCGCCCCGGGCGACGCGCGAGCAGCGCATCAAGTGGCACGTCGCGCATGCGGCGGCGTGCGCGTGCCGGCCGGTCCCCGACAGCATCAAGGCGGACGTCGAGAAGCTGCTCAAGCTCCGCGGCAAGTCATAGCCGCGGCCACCGCTGATGGCACTGGCACTCGCAATCCTGAAATGGTTCCTGATCGCCGCGGTCGTCGTCTATCTCGGCGGGCTCGCGGTGCTGTACGTCAAGCAGCGCGAGCTGCTGTTTCCGATCCCGCCGGTCGGACGGACTGCGCCGGCAGCCGCGGGCCTTCCCGAAGCGGAAGAGCATGTCCTGACCACCGGCGACGGCGAGAAGGTCATCGTCTGGCACGTGCCGGCGAAGCCGGGCCGGCCGGTCGTGCTGTTCTTTCATGGCAATGGCGATTTCCTTGCCGGGCGCGTGGCGCGCTTCAAGGCCATCACGGCCGACGGCACCGGGCTTGTGGCGCTGTCCTTTCGGGGTTACGCAGGGTCGAGCGGCTCTCCGAGCGAGCAGGGACTGCTGCAGGACGCCGCGGCGGCTTACGCCTTCACCACCGCGCGCTACCGCGCCGAGCAGATCGTGGCTTGGGGTTTCTCGCTCGGCAGCGGGGTTGCGGTCGCGCTCGCCGCCCAACATCCCCTCGGCAAGCTGATCCTGGAGGCACCGTATACGTCGACGGCTGACGTCGCCGGCGCGCATTTCTGGTATGTGCCGGTCAGCCTCCTGATGCGCGATCAATTCCACTCCGACCGGCTCATCGCGCAGATCCAGGCGCCGCTCCTGATCATGCATGGCACCGACGATCCGGTGATCCCGCTTCGCTTCGGCGAGCGCCTGTTCGATCTCGCCCATGAGCCCAAGCAATTCGTGCGACTGCCTGGTGGCGGGCACGACAATCTCGACGATTTCGGTGCGATGGCGACGGCGCGGCGGTTTATCGACGCCGCGAGAGGCTGACGGCGGCGATTGTCTGTCGCATAATCGCGCTACCGAAGTGAGGGGACCCCACAATGAGCGCACACGGACCGATGCCGCGGTCGGCCTGGCTGTATCCCGTTCTGGCGGTGCTGTTGTTTGCCGCGGTCACGGCCACCGGTTACAGCTTCGCGCCATCGGCCGGGGGCTGGGTGTTTGCGGCGGTGCTGCTGGTGATTTTGTTCGGCACCGTGTTCGCGGCGGTCCACCATGCCGAGATGATCGCCGAGCGGATCGGCGAGCCGTTCGGCACATTGCTGCTGACGCTCGCGGTGACGATCATCGAGGTGGCGCTGATCTCGACCATCATGCTGGGTGAAACGCCGGCGCCGACGCTGGCCCGCGACACGGTGTTTGCGGTGGTGATGATCGTCTGCAACGGCCTGGTCGGGCTCTGCATCTTCATCGGCGGCTTGCGCTACAAGGAGCAGGATTTCCAGATCACCGGGGCGAACCTTTATCTCAGCGTGCTGTTCGTGCTCGCGACCATCACGCTCGATATGCCCAATTTCACGCTGACCTCTCCGGGCCCGGTGTTTTCCACGGCCCAGCTCGCCGTGGTCAGCGTCGTGACCGTGCTGCTCTATGCGGTGTTCCTCTACACCCAGACCATCCGTCACCGCGATTATTTCGTCAGCGGCGCCAATGAGGCGGCGGCGCATGGCGAGGTGATGTCGGACCGCATGACGGCGATCAGCGTTGCGCTGCTGCTGGTCTCGCTGCTGGCGGTGGTGCTGCTGGCGAAAAAATTCTCGCTGGTGGTCGATGTCGTCACCGTCAAGATCGGCGCGCCGCCGGCCTTTGCCGGCCTGGTGGTGGCGGCCCTGATCCTGTTGCCGGAGAGCGTTGCCGCAGTGTCGGCGGCGCGCAAGAACGACCTGCAGAAGAGCATCAACCTCGCGCTCGGCTCGTCGATCGCCACCATCGGGCTCACGGTTCCCGCGGTGGCGGTAGCCGCCTATGCGCTCGACAAGCAACTGGTGCTCGGGCTCAGCAACCAGCATATGCTGATCCTGCTGCTCACCTTCATGGTCAGCATGCTCACCTTCGGAACCGGCCGCACCAACATCCTGTTCGGGCTGGTTCACATGGTGGTGTTCGCGGTGTTCGTGTTCATGGTTTTCGTGCCGTAGAGCATGATCCGCTTAAAAAAATTGGAGAGAATGACGATGCTCAGTGCCAAATCGGATGTGCAGGTGGATACCGCGGAAGTCCGGGTGACCGAATGGCGCCTCGCGCCGGGCAGCGCCACCGGCCACCACACCCATGAGATGGACTATGTCATCGTTCCGATCACGGCGGGCGAGATGACGATCGTGGCGCCGAACGGCGAGCGCTCGAAGGCGCAGCTCGGAGCCGGCAAATCCTATTTCCGCAAGGCCGGGGTCCAGCACGACGTGCTCAACGAGACGGCCAGCGAGATCGTGTTCCTCGAGGTCGAACTCAAGCCCTGACGCGGCGCGAGAACCAAGCAAGGAACCCTGCACCCGCCGAATGGCAGGTCCGAGCCGGCGCGGCTGTGGAAATTCATAACCCGTTAACGGCTGCGCGATGATCTAGCAGGCGGATGCGGCCTGCGCAGGGGACGCCTCCGGCTGAAACCAAAGCGACACCAAAGGTGACGTCGGAACGGGGGTTTGCCACCGATCCGACGCAGTTGATCCCTGAATGTGCCTCAAAGTTCCAGCATGTAATACCGGGGTGGGGAGTGGCAGGTCATGCTGAGTTACCTGAAGAAATTTGTGATGGACATCTTACCCTCGGTGGCAGCGACCATCATCGGGGCGTACATCGTTAATCACTACATCGTGGCCAAGCCGGAAGCACCGGCAGCCGCAGCCGTGACCGCCGCAGTCGATCCCAAGGCAAATCCCAAGGCAGATCCGAAAGCCGCCGCCAAGCCCGCCACCGTCGTCAGCAGCCTCCCCGAAGCCGGTGTGAAGGCCAAGGGCATGTCCGAGCGCACGCTGATCGAGCGGTCGGCGTCCGAGAAGGCCACCGTCACCGAGAAGGCCACCGTCACCGAGAAGCCTGCCGAGAAATCGGCCGACCCCAAATCGGCCGACCCCAAATCGGCCGATGTGAAGCCTGACGCGCCGGCCGATACCGCCAGCATCCCCGCCGACACCCGCCATCATCCGGCGGCGCCGAAGGCCGTCGCGAAGGTCGCGCCCGTCGCGCCGCAGCCGGCCGCGCCCGCGACGTCAGCCGCACCGGTCGAGGCTGCTGTGACGCCCGAGGAAAGCCGCGACGCCAACGACCTCGCGCGCGCCGCCATCGAGCGGCTGCGCAAGGAGCGTCCCCAGGAGGCGGCGCGTTCCCAGGACGCTACGCGCACCGATCTCGCTCGCCTGCCTGAGGCGCAGCGTCCGGCAGCCACGTCGGCGATCCGGCCGTTGCCGCCGCCGATCATGGTGTCGAGCCCGTCCACTGACAATGTCGATCAATCCTCGCAGCCGCGTCCGCCCTATGCCGCCGGCGGCCAGGATTCCAACCGGCTGACGCCGCCGGCCGACATTCCGGTCCCTGTGGTGCAGGCCCCGCTCGACCTGCGCGCCGAGGCGATCATGCCGGCGCAGAAGAACGAGCGCACGTCCGTGACCGACGACATGTTCTCCGGCATGAAGTCGATGTTCCACGCCGTCCTGCCGAAGTAGCCGCAGCGCCGCTCGATCGTTCCTGACGGGTTGTCTTCACGCCAATCGCTAGCCGCCGGTGCGCGCCAGCCCGCTGCGCGCATTGCCGTCGCCTGGCCGCAGCGCGAGCGCGCGATTGTAGGACGCCGCCGCCTTGGCCTTGTCGCCGAGCCGCTCATAGGCCTGGCCGCGCGTGCTCCACGCCGCAACATTGCCGGGATCGGCCTGCACGGCCTCGTCGAGATCGCTGGCGGCCTGCTTGGCCTTGTCGAGCGCGAGGTAGCTGGTGGCACGGCCGACCAGGGGCTCGGCCTTCTGCGGCGACAGCCCGCTGGCCGCCGTGAAATCGTCGATCGCCTGCTGATGCTGTCCGCGGACCTGATAAATCAGGGCGCGGCCGTAGAGCGCCTGGATGTTGTAAGGGTCGGCCGCCAGCGCCTGTTCGAACTCCGCCATCGCCTCGTCGAGCTTGCCGGAGCGCGCCAGCACCTGAGCACGCGTGGTGTGATCCTTGGCGCTGTTGACGTCTTGCGGGGTGATGGTGTCGGCGGCGGGCTTGTCGGCGGTGGCAGCGGGCTTCGGCTTGTCGTCCGAGGAGCCCCATGAACCGAGGTCGAAGGAGCAGCCTGCGAGCGGCAGGCCGAGAAGCACTGCAATGATGACGAGATGCGGCGCGCAACGGCGCTGCGCGGGTCCTGGAAAGGGCGGGCGGGCTACCGGATCAGCCGTCATGCAAAATGCTCTTGCCGGTCGTTTTGCATGGGTACCCCGGAACGCGGCGTGCTTCAAAACGACAACGCGGGCCCGTGGCCCGCGCTGTTAGACTTCCATATCGGCAAAACGGTTCAGCGAGGGCCGCGACCGGCGCCTGCACCGCCCGGACGGCCGCCGCGGTCGCCACCGGGGCCAGCGCCGAACACCGGCTTCGGCTTCATCGGCAGCAGGCCTTCGCGCTGCAGCTTCTTGCGCGCCAGCTTGCGCGCGCGGCGCACGGCTTCGGCCTTTTCGCGGGCCTTCTTCTCAGACGGCTTTTCGTAGTGACCGCGGAGCTTCATCTCGCGGAAAATGCCCTCGCGCTGCATCTTCTTCTTCAGCGCCTTCAGGGCTTGGTCGACATTGTTATCGCGGACGAGAACCTGCACGCGGCATCCTCTTTTGAATTGATCGGTTCGGAATTCTGGCGAGGTGAAGGGGCGGCAAAAGGCCTGCCTCTTAACCCTAGGCGCGCGCATGTATCAGACAAACGCGCAGATGTCCACCGGTCGAGTGACTTTCGGGCCTAGTAAAGCCACGAAATAGGGCGAAAATGCCATTGTGCGGCCCTGATTTGGGTGGTTTGGCGCCCAGATGAGGGCCGCTCCCGGCGTTTTGGATAACCCGGACATTGGAAATAGGGGAGATGCGAGATGGAGATGAAGAAATACGCTGCCGAGGCCATCGGTACGTTCTGGCTCACATTCGCTGGCTGCGGCAGCGCGGTGATCGCGGCCGGCTTTCCGCAGGTCGGGATCGGCCTGGTCGGCGTGTCACTGGCCTTCGGGCTGAGCGTGGTGACCATGGCCTATGCGATCGGCCATATCTCGGGTTGCCACCTCAACCCGGCCGTGACGGTCGGGCTCGCCGCGGGTGGGCGTTTCCCGGGCGGTCAGGTGCTGCCCTACATCATCGCGCAGGTCGTGGGCGCGATCATCGCGGCCTGGCTGCTCTATGTGATCGCGAGCGGCGCGCCCGGCTTCGATGTCAGCAAGGGCTTTGCCTCCAACGGCTATGACGCGCACTCACCCGGCCAGTACAACATGGTGGTGTGCTTCATCACCGAGGTGGTGATGACCATGATGTTCCTGTTCATCATCATGGGATCGACCCATGGCAAGGCACCCGCCGGCTTCGCACCGCTTGCCATCGGCCTCGCGCTGGTGATGATCCATCTCGTCAGCATTCCCGTCACCAACACCTCGGTGAATCCGGCGCGCAGCACCGGGCCGGCGCTGTTCGTCGGCGGCTGGGCGCTGGGGCAGCTCTGGCTGTTCTGGGTCGCACCCCTGATCGGCGGTGCGCTCGGCGGCGTGATCTATCGCTGGCTCAGCGACGAGCCGACCGGCATCGTCGCCGGCGCGAAGACGGCGTGATCGGCGAGAGCGTTTTCGAGCGAAGTGGACGCCGGTTCGCGTGAAGAAAACGGGTAAACAAAATTCCAGAGCATCGGTTCTGATTCAATCAGAACCGTTGCTCTAATGATCCCATTTCCATCGATGCGACGAAGGCGGCTATCGGCCGCGTGTGGAATTATCCCTTGCGGGCCGGCGTCACTTCGGTGACGTGTCCCATCTTGCGGCCGGGGCGCGGCGTGCCCTTGCCGTACAGATGCACTGTGGCGCCGGGAACGGTGAGCCACTGCTCGTAGCTCAGGATGTCGTCGCCGATCAGGTTGGTCATGACGACGTCGCCGTGGCGCACCGGCTTGCCCAGCGGCCAGCCGGCGATCGCGCGGATGTGCTGCTCGAACTGTGAGATCGAGGCGCCGTCGAGCGTCCAGTGACCGGAATTGTGCACGCGCGGCGCGATCTCATTGACCAGCACCGTCGCCTTGCTGCCGTTGCCGGGCACCGCGAACATCTCCACCGCGAGCACGCCGACATAGTCGAGCGCCGAGGCGATCTTTTCGGCGATCGCGCGCGCCTGTGCGGCAAGCTCATCGGGGATTGCGGCCGGCGCGCGGGAAATTTTCAGGATGTGGTCACGATGCTCGTTCTCGGTGACGTCGAAGCATTCGACTTCGCCGGACGCGGAGCGGGCCGCGATCACCGAGATCTCGCGCTCAAACGGCACGAAGGCCTCGAGGATGGCCGACTTGGTGCCGAGGTCCTGCCAGGCCTGCTCGAGATCGTCGCCGTCGCGGATGATGGCCTGGCCCTTGCCGTCATAGCCGAAGCGGCGGGTCTTGATCACCGCGGGCAGGCCGATGCGTTCGATTGCCGTGCGCAGCGTGTCGACCGAGGACACGTCGGCGTAGTCGGCGGTGCCGATGCCGAGCTTGCTGATGAAATCCTTCTCGATCAGCCGGTCCTGCGTGGTCTCCAGGATTTTGTAGGCCGGCAGCACCGGGCGCCGCGCGGCGAGCACCATCGCGGTCGCGGCCGGGACATTCTCGAATTCATAGGTGACGACGTCGACGTCGTTGGCGAACAGTTCGAGCGCCTCGACGTCGGCATATTCCGCGCAGGTCGCGTTCTGCACCACGTCGAACGCCGGGGAGTCCGGATCCGGCGAAAACACCTGGCAGCGGAGCCCGAGGCGCGCCGCGGCCATCGCCAGCATCCGGCCCAATTGCCCGCCGCCGAGGATTCCAATGGTGTCGCCCGGCTTCAGCTTCACTGCGTTCGAAGCCGTCACGCCGCGCCCTCCGGATGCTCGTTGACCGCGTCGGTCTGCTGCTTGCGCCAGGCCGCAAGGCGGGCCGACAGAGCCGGATCGTTGAGTGCGAGCACGCTCGCCGCGAGCAACGCGGCATTGATCGCGCCGGCCTTGCCGATCGCCAACGTCCCGACCGGGACGCCGGCCGGCATCTGCACGATCGAATAGAGCGAATCGACGCCTGACAGCGCCTTCGACTCGACGGGAACCCCGAACACCGGAAGCTCGGTCAGCGCGGCCGTCATGCCCGGCAAATGGGCGGCGCCGCCGGCGCCGGCAATGATCACCTTGTGGCCGGCTGCCTTGGCGCCCTTGGCAAAGGCATAGAGCCGATCCGGGGTGCGGTGGGCCGAAACGATGCGCGTTTCGCAGGCCACGCCGAGCGCAGCCAGCGTCTCGGCGGCATGGCGCATGGTTTCCCAGTCGGACTGACTTCCCATGATGATGGCGATCGGAGCGGTCATCTCTTCAATTCTGTGCAGGAATCCAAAAGCATAGGCCGATTATAGGGACGGCCCGGGCGTCATCCAAGGCGTGGCAAGGGAGTTAGAATGGACTATCCTGTCTTGGTGAATCCCGGCAAGCCTTCATAAGCAGGCCTCAACAAGGATGCGCATGAAGAAGAAGACGACGTCGGCCGCCTCCGGGGCCGCGAAACGACGGAAAGGCGCGCCCGCCGCACGCAAATCCAGGCCGGCCAAGACTGCAGCCAAGCGGGCTGGCACCAAACGGGCTGGAACCGGAGCTTCCACGCGGGGCGCGGTCGCATCCGGCGACAAATCGACCATCCGCAGCTTGCGGGCGCAGCTGGCGCGGGCGCAGGCCCGGATCGAGGAGCTGCAGGCCTCCGCCGAGACCGACTTCCTGCTCGACATCTTCAACCGGCGCGGATTCGAGCGCGAGCTCGCCCGTTCGCTCTCCTTCATCAAGCGCTATCAGGCCTCCGGTGCGCTGATCGTGCTCGACGTCGATCGCCTCAAGCCGATCAACGATGCCTTCGGTCACGCGGCGGGCGACGAGGTGCTGAAGGCGATCGTTGCTGCGATATCGGATCAGGTGCGCGCTTCCGATGTGATCGGCCGTCTCGGCGGTGACGAGTTCGCCGTGCTGCTGTGGAATCTCAGCGAGATCGATGCCCGCGCCAAGGCGGCTGCGCTGGAAGAGGCGATCGATCGGTTGACCTTCATGTTTCGTAACAGCCAGGTCACCGCAGGCGCCTCCGCGGGCGTTGCGATCCTCACCGCGCATTCGGATATCGATCGCGTGCTCGATGAGGCCGACCGTGCGATGTACGTGCGCAAGGCCCAGCGGCGCCACGAATCCCGAGAATTATAACGCGCTCAAATCCTCCGGCACATTGCCGTAAGCACGCAACAGCTTGGCATCGCCGAATTCGCCGATCGCAGGATTGCCGGTGCGGCTGAACGCGACGGCGCCGATGCTGCCGGGCATCCGCGACATGGTCTCCGCGCGGCGCAGCGCGACCGCCGAGCTCTGGCATTCCTCGGCATTGCCGGCGACCGGCGTGCCGTCATCATCCTGCATGAAGGGCAGTGCCACGTAATAGGTTACATCGGCCATCGCTGTGCTCCCTGAAGATCAGGCCAAGGATCAGGCGGCATCGCTCGCCGCCCGGGTCTGCGCCGGCACGCAACCGGCGGTGATCGCTGCCTGCAATTCCTCAAGCTCGGCTTCCAGATATTCGTTGGCCATGATCAGCGCCTTGATGGTGCTGCGCAGGTTGCCGTCGCACATCGCGATCGCCTGATCGCAGGCCTTCTCGTAGCGGCTGTTGTCGGGCAGGGACGGCGGTGCGGACATGGCGAAACTCCCTCTGATGGCTGGCGGCTGGGCCGATATGTTCTCTTTTTGTTCATGTGGAGTCAAGCGCCGAGAGAACGCCTTGCTTCCGTTGCCGCGAACGTGAAGCCGGTGAGGCGCTGTGGATTACGGGGAAAACCGCCGCCCGGCCTGAACCGAAAGCGCCGAACCGCGAAGGCGCGCGCCGCGGCGCGCGTCAGGCAATGATGTCGGGCGTGATCTGATCTTCGATGAAGGCGATGCGATCGCGCAGTTGCAGCTTCCGCTTCTTCAAGCGTTGCAGCATCAACAGATCCGGCGCCGGCGACTGGTGTAGCGCGTCGATCGCGGCATCGAGGTCGCGGTGCTCTTGTTGCAGCCGCGCGAGCTCGGCGATTAGTTCGCGCTCATCCTGATCGTTCATGGTTGTGTATTAACTGATAAGCACGATGAGGTTGTTACGGCGGAAGTCGCCGCTCGCCGGAATATCCTCCTTGAACGCGCGCCGCGCAAGCCGGACCGGTTCCATAGTCACGATTGGTTACAGATAAACCGAAATGAGTGCGTGCGGCATTTCGCGTCCCCCATCGACAGCGCCGTCCACTCGTGTACACTCGGCGGTCCGGATCGAACCTGAGGTTTAACGCACCGAGGAGTGTTCGCAATGGCAATACAGGCCCATCTCATTGAGTTGGAGCGTAAACACAAAATACTCGAGAACGAACTGCACGAAGCGCTCGTTCACCCCTCTGTAGACGACCTGCATATTTGCGAGCTGAAGCGCCGCAAGTTGATGGTCAAGGATCAAATCGAGCGGTTGAGACTGTCCGCCGACGACACGGTCCACTAGACCGCCCCCCTGCAAATTAGCAAATAGCCTGGCCTTTCACCGAGGGATGAACGCCCAAGTGCGCGCGCATCCCCCGGACGGCCATACTGTATTTGCTCAGAGTTCCGCTAGCTCGCCGACATGGTCGGCGACCGCGAGGGACGATGTCAGTCCGGGCGATTCAATCCCGAACAGGTTGATCAGGCCCGCGACGCCGTGATCGGCCGGTCCCTGGATCAGGAAGTCCTGGGTCGCCACCGCCGGCGGCACGATCTTGGGGCGGATTCCCGAGTAGCTCGGCATCAGCGCGCCGTCAGGCAGGGCCGGCCAGTATTTCCGGATCGCCGGATAGAACCGCTCGGCCCGATCAGGGTCGACGGCGTAATCGATGTGATCGATCCATTGGACGTCGGGGCCGAACCTCGCCTGTCCGGCCATGTCGAGCGTCAGGTGCACGCCGAGCCCGCCGGGTTCCGGCACCGGGTAGATCAGCCGCGAGAACGGCGCCCTGGCGCTGCAACTGAAATAGTTGCCTTTGGCCAAATAGGCCGTTGGAATCAATTCGATCGGCATGCCCTCGACGTTGCGCGCGACTGCCGTCGCGCCGAGTCCGGCGGCATTGACCAGGAGATCGCAGGCCAGCGTCATCGGCGCCGCGCCGCCGGCCTCGATCTCGAAGCCGTCGGCGGTGGCCCTGGCGTGGAGCAGCGGCGTATGGAAGGCGAACGCCGCCCCGGCCGCCTCGGCGTCACCGCGCAGCGCCAGCATGTAAGCATGGCTGTCGATGATCCCGGTCGAGGGCGACAGCAGCGCTGCGTCGCAATTCAGCGCCGGCTCCAGGGCGCGTGCCGCGTCACCGGACAACAGCTGCATGTCGTCGACGCCGTTGGCCTCGGCATGCGCGCGGATCGACTGCAGCTTCTCGGTCTCCGCGGGCGTGGTGGCCACGATCAGCTTGCCGCAATTCTTGTGCGGGATGCCGTGCTCGGCGCAGTAGCGGTAGAGCGCCCGCTTGCCGCTGACGCACATCCGCGCCATCAGGCTGCCGGCGCGGTAGTAGATGCCGGCGTGGATCACCTCGCTGTTTCGCGACGAGGTCACCGTGCCGATCCCCTCGGCCTCCTCGAGCACAATCACTTCGCGGCCGGCCTGTGCCAGCCGCCGCGCCACGGCGAGGCCGATCACCCCCGCACCGACGATCACGCAATCAACCCTGTCCATCTCGTCCTTCAGGTCCGAAAATTTCCGCCCGGCCACGCCCTGACCGCTGCCGCCAACATCGTTCAGCCGATCCGGCCGCTTTGGGCAAGTGCTTATTAGGCAAGTGCTTGGGCCATCTCAAAAAGTTGGGAAGCCATGCCCTGTTAGTGGAGCATTAATCATGTCAGGGCAATTGCCATAAATTAAGTCAGCATTTTCCGGTTGCATCAGTACGCGTTTACCCGATCCAAACCGCCGGAGCCGGACACTCGCCCCGGAAATCCGCGGGTGATCGATGGCTGGCAGGAAGGTGCAGGCGGGCGGGAAGAATTCGATTCCGGCAAGGGCCGTGCTCTGCCTGATCGCCGCCGTCGCGCCGTGCGCTGCAGCCCGGGCCGGCACCGGCGCGTTCGCGCCGTCGAGCTATCTGGGCAGCCTCGATCCCGGCGTGGTCTGGGAGCTCCTGATCGGCAGCGTGGTGGTAGCGTCCTTTTTCGGCGCGGTTGGGCTGTGGATCCTCTCGGCGCTGCGCAAGGCCAAGCGCGCGCAATTGCGGCGCAACGCCTTCGTCTCGTCGGCCCTCAACCATTTGAACCAGGGCGTGGTGATGACCGATGCGCAGGAGCGCATCGTGTTCTGCAACGACCGCTATCTCGACATCTACGGCCTGTCACGCGCCGACATCAGGCGCAACATGACCGGCGTCGAGCTGCTGGAACTGCGCCGCGACCGCGGCGTGCTCGACCTCAGCGCCGAGGATTTCTTCGCCAAGGCCGCGGCGCCCGAGGGACTGGTTACCGAGCTGCCCGGCGGCAGGTCGGTGCTGGTGAAGTATTTTCCGCTGCCGAACGGCGGCTCGGTCGCGACCCATCTCGATTGCACCGACCAGCGCAAGCTGTCGCGCAAGCTCGCCTCGACCACGCAATTCCTGGAATCGGTGCTCGACAATGTTCCCGTCTGCGTCGCGGCCAAGAACATCGAGGACGGCCGCTACATCTTCGCCAACCGCGCATTCGAGCGCTTCTCGCGCTTCTCGCGCGATCACATCGTGGGCAAGCGCGCCGACGAGATCTTCCGCCCCGAGACCGCCGCCAGCATCGACACCGCCGACCGCGCGGCGCTGAACGCGGCGGAAGGCTATCACCGCAGCGAATTCTTCGTCGAACGCGGTTCGGACAAGCGGATCCTCGCCTCCAACCGCGTGATCGCCCGCAATGAGGCCGGCGAGCCGGAATTCCTGATCGCACTGTTCGAGGACGTCACCGATCGCCGCTCGCTGTCGCGCGAGCTCGAGAACAACAAGAAGTTCCTCGAGCTCGTGGTCGACAACATCCCGGTCTCACTGATCGTGCAGCGGGTCAGCGACGGCCGCTACCTCCTGGCCAACCGAAGCGCCGAGACGATCCTCAATCGCCGCCGCGAGGACGCCGCCGGCCTGACCGCGTCCGACATCTTCAATGCGCGTGAAGCCAAGCTGATCATCGCCCGCGACGAGGCCGCGATCAGGAAGCGCAGCATGATCGCCGAGGAGCATCCGATCTCGACCAAGGACGGCCTGCGGCTGTTCCTGACCCGCCGCATGACCGTGCTCGACGATGTCGGCGAGCCGCAATATCTGATCAAGACCCATGAGGACGTCACCGACCGGCGCCAGACCGAGTCGCGGATGGCCCACATGGCCTATCATGACGGCCTGACCGATCTGCCGAACCGCGCCGCCTTCCTGCAGGCGCTGACCCAGATGATCGAGGCCTGCGACGGCACCGACGAGGAGTTCGCCGTGCTCTGCGTCGATCTCGACGGGCTGAAGGAGATCAACGACGTCTACGGCCACGCGATGGGCGACAAGGTGCTGATCGAGGTCGCGCAGCGCTTGCAGGCCGTGGCACGCGGCGGCGTGGTCGCGCGGCTGTCCGGCGACGAATTCGGCCTCATCATCGACGGCAAGCAGCCGGTCGCCGGCATCGCGCTGGCCGAGCAGGCCGCCGAGGCGCTCGGGCAGGATTTCCTGATCGACGGCAAGTCGGTGCGGACCGGCCTCACCACAGGGATCGCGGTGTTCCCGGACAACGGATCCGACGCGGCGTCGCTGCTGGCCAATTCCGGCGCGGCGCTGTTTCGCGCCAAGGCGAAGTCGCGCGGCACGATCTCGATCTTCGAACCGGAGATGGACCAGCAGATTCGCGATCGCCGCGTGCTGCACCAGGAGCTGTCGGTCGCGATCAAGAATGGCGAATTGTCGCTCTACTACCAGCCGCAGGCCGCCGCGGGCGGCAGCGTGGCGGCCAGCCAGATCATCGGCTTCGAGGCGCTGGCGCGGTGGCACCATCCGGTGCGC
The DNA here is from genome assembly GCF_020194035.1 of Bradyrhizobium sp. BRP56. Lineage (NCBI taxonomy): Bacteria > Pseudomonadati > Pseudomonadota > Alphaproteobacteria > Hyphomicrobiales > Nitrobacteraceae > Bradyrhizobium > Bradyrhizobium sp. BRP56. Next base: position 46,947 of record NZ_JADYVV010000042.1, on the reverse strand, counting down.
GGCTTCGTGCCGCCCGGCGACTTCATTCCGCTTGCGGAAGAAAGCGGCCTGATCGTCGAGATGGGCGAATGGATTCTGCGCGAAGCCTGCCGGGAGGCCGCCTCCTGGGCGATCCCGCTGCAGGTCGCGGTGAACCTGTCGCCGGCGCAATTCACCCATGGCGACCTCGTCGGCCTCGTGCATTCGATCCTGCTCGAGACCGGGCTCACGCCGGACCGGCTCGAGCTCGAAATCACCGAGGGCGTGCTGATCGAGGATTTCGACCGCGGCCTGTCGCTGCTGCGGCGGCTGAAGGCGCTCGGCGTCCGCATCTCGATGGACGATTTCGGCAGCGGCTATTCCTCGCTGAGCTACCTGCAGGCGTTTCCGTTCGACAAAATCAAGATCGACCGCGCCTTCGTCATCAATCTCGGCCGCAACCCGCAATCGGCCGCGATCGTGCGCGCGGTGATCGATCTCGGCCACGGCCTTGAAATGTCGATCGTCGCCGAAGGCGTCGAGACCGAGGCGCAGCTCGACTTTCTCGCCGAAGAAGGCTGCGACGCGGTGCAGGGCTATCTGATCGGCAGGCCGGCCCCGATCGGTCAATTTGCCGCGCTGGTCGGTGGCGACCAGCTTGCCGAAACCGTGCGCAGAGCCGGGTAACTGCCCCGAATGGGCGGGCCGGCACGGCCGGCTGTGCTTGCCATCCGCTGCACGTCCGGCTACATCTCGGCCCACCACATCATTTCAGCCGAGAAAGGAGGGCCGCGTCGTGGCGAGATACACCGATCCCCACCTCAAGCGTGGCCCCGTCAACGCCCTGCAGATGCGTTTGCAGGGCTGACCGGAAACTCGCGCTAAATCCTTCCTGGTCTGCCCTTCGTGGCCGTGCGGCGTCGAACGCTTGAGCGTTCGCGCCTGCACATCAATCCCTCGCCGCGCTTCGACACGCACATCCTATGATGGCTGGATGCCTCTGGATGTCGTCGTGATCGCCGGCAAGACCAGAGAACGATCGTGACCCTCATCAATGTCCGCAATCTCGGCGTGACGCTGAACGCGCCGCTGTTTTCCGAACTGAATTTCGTCGTCAATGCCGGCGACCGCATCGGGCTGGTGGCCGCCAATGGCCGCGGCAAGTCCACGCTGCTGCGCTGTATCGCCGGCCGCATGGAGCCCAACGAGGGCGACATCACCCGCGCGCGCGGACTGACCGTCGGCCATGTCGAGCAGGATGCGCCGCCAAGACTGCTGGATACGCCGTTCCATGCCGCCGTGCTCGAGGCGCTTCCCGGCGAGCAGCGCGCCAGCGAGGGCTGGCGGGTCGACGTCGCCTTGCAATCGCTCGAGGTGCCGGAGGAGCTGTGGACGAGACCGCTGAAGCAGCTGAGCGGCGGATGGTTGCGGCTTGCGGTGCTCGCCCGCGTGCTGGTGACCGAGCCCGACGTGTTGCTGCTCGACGAGCCGACCAACCATCTCGACCTCGCGAAGATCGGCCGGCTCGAGGGCTGGCTGAACGCGCTGCCGCGCGAGATGCCGGTGGTGATCGCAAGCCACGATCGCGCCTTTCTCGATGCGACGACCAACCGGACGCTGTTCCTGCGCCCGGAGCGGTCGCAGCTGTTCTCGCTGCCCTACACCGCGGCGCGTACCGCGCTCGACGAATTCGATGCCTCGGACGAGCGGCGCTATCAACGCGACATGAAGGCCGTGCGGCAGCTCCGGCAGCAGGCCGCGAAGCTCAACAACCTCGGCATCAATTCCGGCAGCGACCTTCTGCTGTCGAAGACCAGGCAATTGAAGCAGCGCGCCGAGAGACTGGAGGAGACGGCGAAGCCCGCGCATCTGGAACGCTCGGCCGGAACGATCCGGCTCGCCAACCGCGACACCCATGCCAGGGTCCTGATCAGGCTGAACAACGCCGGGATCGCCACACCCGACGGCAGGCTGTTGTTCAGGACCGGCCAGCAGTTCATCTGCAAGGGCGACCGGATTGCGCTGCTCGGGCCGAATGGCGCCGGCAAGACCCGCTTTGTCGCGGCGCTGCGGCTGGCGATCGAGAATGCCGCAGCGGCACCGGCCGAGATCCGGGCTACCGAGTCATTGGTGCTTGGCTATTGCGACCAGGCGCTGGCCGATCTCGCCGATAGCGACACGCCGATGCGCATGCTGACGCGGCGCTTCGAGGTCGGCGATCAGCGGGCGCGCGGCCTGCTCGCCGGTGCCGGGCTCTCGATCGAGATGCAGGGCCGACCGATCGGGCGGCTGTCGGGCGGGCAGAAGGCCCGCCTCGGCATGCTGGTGCTGCGGCTCACCCAGCCGAACTTCTATCTGCTCGACGAGCCGACCAACCACCTCGACATCGAGGGCCAGGAGACGCTGGAGGACGAGTTGATGGAACAGCAGGCCAGCTGCCTCCTGGTGTCGCACGACCGCCAGTTCGTGCGCACGGTGGCCAACCGGTTCTGGGTGATCGAAGGCAGGAAGCTGATCGAGGTCGATGGACCGGAACAGTTCTTTGCTGCGGCCGGTGCGGATTAGCGCGTGATGGATAGCCGTCGCGAAGACGGTGTGCCTCTCCCGCTTGCGGGGCCGTCGCAGGAGGAGCGCTGCCAAAATATCGAAAACAACCCCATGCAAAGTAGCCGGCGGCGGCCGGCGTTCGAGCAGGCCACTTGACATGTCGGGCAACTCAGGGGCATTATTCCAATATTCCGAAATCGTGCAAACGTACGATCGCCCCCGCAAGCGGGAAGGTGAGTGTGCCGTGATTCACCCGGACATCATGTAGTCCAGCGCCGCGCCTTGACGCATTTTTCGTGCGAACCCGTCTTTTGTTCGCATTGAAATGCGATAGGCGTTGCGCATGGCGGACTACGACGTCGCGATCATCGGCGGTGGCCTGAACGGCACGAGCATTGCTCGTGATGCCGCCGGCCGCGGCCTGCGCGTGATCCTGCTGGAGCAGGGCGATCTCGGTTCCGGCGCATCGCAGGCTTCGCCGCGGCTGGTCCATGGCGATCTGGCCGGGCTGGAACGGCGGGAGTTCTTCCGCGTCCGCCGGGCGCTGAGGGAACGCGACGTGTTGCTGCGCATTGCGCCGCATCTGGTGCGGCCGGTGCGCTTCGTGATCCCTGCTCATGCCGAGGAGCGGCCGCCGTGGCAGTTGCGGTCGTTGCTGCTGCTCTACGAGCGGCTGACCTCGCGCAGCGGTCTGCCGCGCTCGGCAACGCTCGATGTCACCCACCATCCCGTCGGCAATGCGCTGAAGCGGCCGTTCGGAACCGCGTTCGAATACTCCGACTGCGTCGTCGACGATTCCCGGCTCGTCGTGCTCACCGCCGTCGATGCCGCAGCGCGCGGCGCCGATATCCGCACCGGCGCGCGCGTGACCCGGGCCGAGCGCGGCGAGACCTGGCGGCTGGTCGCGATCGACCGCGGCTACCGGCGGGCGATCACGGCGCGGGCGCTGGTCAACGCGACCGGCGCGTGGACCGCTTCGGTCGCCGACATCGTGCTGCGCGTGCCCGCGCCGCAGCTTGCGACCGTGCAGATCAGCCAGATCGTGGTGCGCCGCCTGTTCGACTGCGACAACGTCTATGTGTTTCAGAACCCTGACGGCCGGTTGATCTTCGCCAGTCCCTACGAGCGCGACTTCACCCTGATCGGCAGCGTCAGTCATCCCTTCAAGGGTGATCCGGCGGTGGTCGCAATTGGTGTGCGCGAGGAGGCCTATCTCTGCGACGCCGCCAATCGCTACTTTCGCGAACAGATCGCTCCAGTCGATGTGCTGCGGACCGTCTCCGGTGCCAATTCCGTGCTCGTGCCCGCGCGCCGGCACATGAGCGATGGCGCAGCGCTGCTCGATATCAGGCGCGGCAAGGCGCCGCTGCTCACGACCTTCGGCGGCGACGTCACCACCGCGCGGCGCCGCGCCGAGCGGGCAGTGTCGGAGTTCACGCGGTTTTATCCGATGACGCCGCGCTGGACCGCAACGGCGCCGCTGCCGGGCGGCGAGTTCGCGTGGCAGCGCTTCGAGACCGAGGTCGACATCGCCCGCGACCGCTGGCACTTCCTCGGCGAGGCGCAGGCGCGGCGGCTGGTGGCCGCCTATGGGCTGAACGTCAGGGATGTTCTGGGCGACGCCAAAGAGAAGGCCGATCTTGGCCCGGCGTTCGGACCCGAACTGACCGGCGCCGAGGTGCGCTACCTCATGCGCAAGGAATGGGCGCGCTTTGCCGACGATATCCTGTGGCGCCGCTCCAAGCTCGGGCTGATCATGCCGCAAGCCGATCGCGACGCGCTCGCGGCGTTCATGGCGAAGATGGATTAGCGCAGCTCTCAAACCTCCCCTTGCAAAGGGGAGGTCGCTTTGCTCGCAGAGCAAAGCGGGTGGGGATCTGCTCTCTCCGCACGCACCGTCGTATGCGGCCGGACCCCCATCCCGACCTTCCCCCTTTCAGGGGGAAGGAGGAGAGCTCGAGCAGCGGCTATTGCCGGGCAGCCTCCTGTGACCAGGCGAGGTCGCGCCGGGACGGACGGCGATGCAGCCGCTCCGAGATCAGGCTCGTTGCCTGCCGGCCCTGGCCGGCGCGCAGGCATGCGACGATAAATGTGTCCTCCCACAATTCGCGTTGCGCATGGCTGCCGCCGATCCGCACCAGTTCGGGCATCAGCGGCGCAAGGATGCGCACGGCGTCGTGGTGATCGCCGGCGGCGAAGGCCGCGATCCCGCGGCCGAGCCCGATCGCCGCGGGGCCGGGCGCCAGCCTGCCGTCGGCGTCGCGCGTGGCCATCTCGACCAGCCGCGCCTCGAGCGCGTCGTTGTTGGTCGTGGCTGCGACCAGCGCGTGGTGCACGTCGGCGAAATGCGCGCCGGCCTTCGGGAAGTAGCCGTCGCCATAGGTGGCGACCTCTTTCCAGTGCTGCTCGAGACCGGTCTTGCCGGCGACCGTCAGCCGCCACAGCAGCGAGGCCGTGTCGGTGAAGATATTGAGCGGCGGATAGGGCCGGCCCGCCGGCTTGATGTGCTGCTCGTAAATGTCGAGCGCGCTGTCGGCATCGCCTTCCTCGATCGCAATCAAGGCCAGGTGCCAGGCGAGATGGCCCTGCAGGAAACTGGTGCGATCATTCGCCGGTAGCCAGGCGGAAAGGAAGCTGCGGCCTTCCGCCGCGTCGCCCTGCTCGAACAACGCATGCGCGACCGCGTGCGCGGCGCCGGCGTTCTCCGGCTTCAGCGCATAGCCGCGCTCGGTGATGGCGCGGCCGGACACGACATCGCCGGCCTCGGTCTTCGACCAGCCGAGATAGGTGAGGAACCACCAATCGTCGCCATAGTCGCCGGCGTAACGCTCGCAGACGGCAAGCCGCGCGGCGTCATGATCGGGCCGGCCGGAGAACGCATAGAGGCCGAAGGCGCCGAGCAACAGCGACAGCACCTGCGCATCGCGCGGATATTCGCTGAGATGCTGCTCGGCCGCGGCCATCGCCTTCTTGCCTTGGCCCTCGATCACAGACGCGATGATCTCGATGTGCTGGCGCTCGCGCGGGCTTGCGGCCGCGGCCAGCTGCCGTGCATCGGCCGCCTTGGCGCGGGCCTTGGCGCCTTCCATGTTGAGCTGGTGCACGCGGGCACGGCCGACATGGGCCGTCGCGAAATCGGGGTCCTCGGCGATCGCGGCCTCGAACGCCGCATCGGCGCCGTGCAGCGCCGCCAGCATGCGATCGACGCCGTCGACATAATAAGCGGCGGCGCGGTCCGAGCTCGTCGTCAGCGGCAGGCCGTAGCGGTCGTGAATCATCGGTTGCCCCTCGAATTTGGCTGCGAAGTCTAGCAGAGGCGCGGACGCCGACAATATTGCGGGAGATGTTCTTGAGGCGGTTGAGCCGGTGGCGATCCGCCGCTAGCTTGCCGCCAGAATCGGACCTTACGGGGAATCGGGGCTGACGGACGTGACATCGGGCGAAGCGAGTGCGGAGGCGGCAAGGCCGTTGCCTGAACCGGCCGTCTCGGACATGCCGCTGCTGCGGATCGAGGGTGTCGCCAAGTCGTTCGGCAATTTCCGCGCGGTCGACAAGCTCTCGCTCGATATCCGCGCCGGCGAATTCTTCGCGCTGCTCGGCCCGAGCGGCTGCGGCAAGACCACGCTGCTGCGCATGCTCGCCGGCTTCGAGACGCCGGACGAGGGCCGCATCCTGCTTGGCGGCAGCGACATTGCCCAGGTGCTGCCGCATGAGCGGCCCGTCAACATGATGTTCCAGAACTACGCGCTGTTCCCGCATCTGTCGGTGCGCGACAACATCGCCTTCGGTCTGAAGCGTGCCGGCATGGCGCGCGCCGACATCGCGGCCCGCGTCGCCGAGATGGTCGCGCTCGTCAAGCTCGAGGGGATGGAGAAGCGCAAGCCCGACCAGCTCTCCGGCGGACAGCGGCAGCGCGTCGCGCTGGCGCGCTCGCTGGCGCGGCGCCCGCAGGTGCTGCTGCTCGACGAGCCGCTCGCCGCGCTCGACAAGAAGCTGCGCGAGAGCACGCAGGCCGAATTGATGGAGCTGCAGCGTCGGCTCGGCATGACCTTCATCATCGTCACCCACGATCAGGAGGAGGCGATGACGATGGCCGGCCGCATCGGGGTGATGGATGCCGGCCGTCTGGTCCAGGTTGCCACCCCGCGCAATCTCTACGAGGCGCCGGCCTCGCGCTGGATCGCCGAGTTCGTCGGCGACATCAATCTGTTCAACGGCGAGGTCACGTCCCGCGAGAACGGGCGCCTGACGGTCGCGACGGCTGATGCAGGCACCCTCGCGGTCAGCGAGCTGTGGCCGCCGGTGACCAAGCGGGTCGTCGCCGTCGCGATCCGCCCCGAGAAGGTGAAGCTGTCGCGCCGCGCGCCGGCAACGGACGGCGGCGCGTCGCAGGCGATCAACCGGCTGGAGGGCGTCGTCACCGACGTCAACTATCTCGGCGGCGTGACGAGCTACCGGGTGAAGCTGGAGACGGGCGCGGTGGTGCGCTCGTCGATGGCCAACACCGCGCGGCTCGATGTCGATGCCTATCTCGCCGGCCAGCGCGTGGTGGCATGGTTCACCGCCGACGATTGCCTGGTGCTCGAGCAATGAGCGCGCGCCGCATCTTCGCCCGGCCGGCGCGGTTTGCCGCGATCGCGCCCTATCTGTGGATGGTGCTGTTCTTCCTGGTGCCGTTCGGCTTCGTGCTGAAGATCAGCCTGTCGCAGACCGCGATCGCGCAGCCGCCCTATACGCCGGTGTTCGATTTCACCGAAGGCCGCGCCGCGCTGGCCGCGGCGTTCGCGCAATTGTCGTTCGACAATTTCCGCCTGCTGATCTCGGACAATCTCTACATCCTGTCCTATCTGCGCAGCCTCGTCGTCGCGGTGACCGCGACGCTGATCCTGCTCCTGATCGGTTATCCCATTGCCTACGGCATGGCGCGACTGCCGCAGCGTTGGCAGGGCGTGGCGATGATGCTGGTCATCGTGCCGTTCTGGACCTCGTTCCTGATCCGCATCTATGCCTGGATCAACATCCTGCAACATGACGGCCTGCTCAACCAGGTTCTGCTGGCGCTGCACATCGTGTCCGCGCCGGTGGTCTGGCTGTCGACCGACAGCGCGATGTATCTCGGCATCGTCTATTCCTATCTGCCGTTCATGATCCTGCCGCTCTATGCAACGCTCTCCAGGATGGACGCGTCGCTGCTGGAGGCAGCGGGCGATCTCGGCGCCTCGCCGTTGCAGGCGTTCTGGCTGGTGACATTCCCGCTGTCGCTGCCCGGCGTCGGCGCCGGCGCGCTGCTCTGCTTCATTCCGATTGTCGGCGAGTTCGTGATCCCCGATCTGCTCGCCGGCTCCAACTCGCTGATGATCGGGCAGACGCTGTGGCTCGAGTTCTTCACCAACAAGGATTGGCCGGTGGCGTCAGCCGCCGCGATCGCGCTGTTGCTGCTGCTGGTGCCGCCGCTCGTGCTCTACGACCGCCTGCAGCGGCGTCAGCTCGAGGCGAACCGCTGATGGCGCGCCCCGTCACCAGGCTCACCCGCTTCAACATGACGTCGCTGGCGCTCGGGCTGGCCTTCCTCTATCTGCCGATCGTCATCCTCGTGATCTACTCGTTCAACGCCTCGCGGCTGGTGACGGTGTGGGGCGGCTGGTCGCTGCGCTGGTACCGCGAGTTCTTTGGCGACCGCGCCATGCTGGAGGCGGCGTGGATGAGCCTGTCGGTCGCCGCGGTGTCGGCGACGCTGGCGACGCTGCTGGGCACGCTGGCGGCGGTCGGGCTGGCGCGGGGTGAGCGGTTCCGGGGGCGGGCGCTGTTCTCCGGCATGCTGTATTCGCCGCTGGTTATGCCCGAGGTGATCTCCGGCCTGTCGCTGCTGCTCTTGTTCGTGGCGCTGAATGCCGAGCGCGGCTTCTGGACGGTGACGATCGCCCACACCACGCTGACGATGTGCTTCGTCACCGTCGTGGTGCAGTCGCGCCTCGCCACGCTCGATCGCAGCCTGGAGGAGGCAGCGATGGACCTCGGCTGCAATCCGGTCCGGGCGTTCCTCCTGGTGACGCTGCCGCTGATCGTGCCGGCGATCGTGGCCGGCTGGATGCTGGCCTTCACGCTGTCGCTCGACGACGTCGTGATCGCGAGCTTCACCACCGGCCCGGGCTCGGCGACGCTGCCGATCCGGATCTATTCCGAGGTCCGGCTCGGCGTGAAGCCCGAGATCAACGCGATCTGCACGCTGGTGATCGCACTGATCGCCGTGATCATCGTGATCGCCTCGTTCGCCTCGAAACTGTCGAGCGCGCGCGGCGAGAGCGCCGCGCCGCTGTAGTTTCCGTCATTCCGGGGCGATGTGAAACATCGAACCCGGAATCTCGAGATTCCCCGATGCGCAATTGCGCATCTGAGGTCTGGTGCTAGCGCACCATCCCGGAATGACAGCGCGTCACGACTTGACGGCGCCGGCGGTCAATCCGCCCACCATGTAGCGCTTGAAGGCGTAATAGACCGCAGCCGGCGGCAATGCGTAGATGAAGCCGGTGGTCATCAGGAGCTCCCATGGCGAGTCGTCCGCGGCAAGGAAGTTGCCGAGCGCGACCGGCAGCGTGATGTCGGTGTCCTTCGACAGCAGCAGGAAGGCGTAGAGATATTCGTTCCACGCGAGCAGGATCGCGTAGGTGCCGACCGCGACCAGCGACGGCATCATCAAGGGCACATAGACCAGGCGGAACAGCTGCAGCGTGGTGGCGCCGTCCATCGTCGCGGCCTCGTCGAGCTCGACCGGCAGCTTGTCGGAGGCCTGCTTCAGGACCCAGATCGCGTAGGGCGCGGCGATCGTCACCATCGCGAGGATCAGCGACCAGTGATTGTTCAGCAGGCCGTAATTGCCCATGGTGCGGTACATCGGCACGGCGAGGAACGCGGCCGGAATGAAGTAGGTGAACAGCGCCATGTTCATGACGGCGCGGCCGCCCGGCACGCGCAGCCGCGAGATCGAGAACGCGGCGGCTGTGGCGACGAACAGCGTCAGCGCGCCGACCGCGAGCGCGATCACGGTCGAATTCCAGAACTGGATCCAGAAGTCGCGCAGGAAGTAGTGCTGCTGGTTGAACACGATCTCGAAATTGTGCAGCGTCGGATGCGTAGGCCACAGCTTGCCGGAGAACGCGTCCTCCTTGGGCGAGATCGCGAACACGAACATGTGGTAGATCGGGATCATGGTCCAGATGAAGACCGGGATGCCGATCAGGAGCAGCTTGGCTTCGGTGCCGACTTCGCGGAGGGTGGGCAGCTTCATCGCGACAACCGTTTCATCATGTAATAGACCAGCGGCAGCACGAACGGCATCGCGCAGACGATCGAGGCCATCGCCAGCGAGAGCTGGTCGAGGCGCAGATAGCGGATGCCGAGGGTCGACAGCACGTGGGTGAGGTCGGCGGGCCCGCCGCCGGTGAGCAAATAGACGCTGTTGAAGTCGCCGAGCGTCCAGATCATCGAGAGCAGCGTGCAGGTGACGTAGAGCGTCTGCATCGACGGCCAGGTGATGTAGCGGAATTTCTGCCACCAATTGGCGCCGTCGACGTCGGAGGCCTCGTACAGATCGTGCGAGATGGCGAGCCGCCCGGTCAGCAGGATCAGCGTCCAGAACGGCAGCGACTTCCAGATGTGCACGCCGATCGCCATCGCCAATGCGACCGAGGGATCGTTCAGCCAGTTCGGGCCGTCGTCGCCGGTGAACTTGAAGATCAGCTGGTTGACCACGCCCCATTCCGGATTGAGCATGAAGCGCACCGACAGGATGGTCGGGATCGAGGGTACCGCCCAGGGCAGGATGAAGATGACAGACAGCCACCTGATCCACGGCCGCTGCTGGGCGAAGAAGCCGGACAGGAACAATGCGATCAGCATCTTGATGTTGATGCCGATGACCAGGAAGATCAGCGTGTTGACCGCCGCGCGCGCGAAGATCGGGTCGTGATAGAGCGCGACATAGCTCGCCGGATGGCGCGCCAGCCACAGGCCGTAGCCGACCGGATAGACCACGAAGGCGAGGAAGACGAGCAGATAGGGCGCGAGCAGCACGATGCCCCAGACCTGCGGCGGCGACAGCCGCGCCGACAACGGCGGCGAGGGGACATCGGATGCGGAGAGTGTGATCGCCATTCGGTTACTCTTTGAGCAAGCTACCGCTTGCGCCTACGCCTACTTGTCGTCCCTGCGAAAGCAGGGACCCATAACCACCAGCTTTCGTTATTGCCGATGACCAGCTTCTTTCAAAACGACCGCCGCGGCGTATGGGTCCCTGCTTTCGCAGGGACGACAAAGCATACGCTCGCGGCGACCATCATCGGTTGCCTTACCCCGCGACCTGCTTGATGCGGGCGATCAGTTCGTCGACGGCCTTGTCCACCGGCACCTTCTCGCTGACGACGCGGTTCATGGCCTTGGCCCAGACGTTCTCGTTGTTCAGGATGGTGAACTTCCAGTTCTTGGTAAAGTCGAACGGCGCGGTGCCGCCGGTGAACTGATTGTAGACCGCCTTGCGATGCCGGTCAGCCTGCCAGAACGGGCTCGCCTGGCTTGCCTTGGTCACCGGGAACCAGCGGCCGAGCGCGCCCTCGACATAGGGCCGCAAATTGTCTTCCTGCATCAGGAAGGAAATGAACTGCTTGCCTTCCGCCTTGTTCTTCGCGTTGGCGAAGATCAGCCCGGTCTTGACGTCGGAGCGGTAGCGGATCGTCGATCCGTCCGGCGCCTTCGGGAAGGACGCGGTGATGATGTCCTGCTCATAGGCCTGCTTGCCGGCGGCGCGCTGCGCGTCGGTCAGCGCCGGGTTGGTGGAATCCTCGAACCACTTCGCCGCGATCGAGATCGTGAAGTTGTGGGTCATCACGATCGTCTTGTTGTGGAACGCGACGTTGTTGTCCGGGTCCTTCCAGGTCGTGGAGGAGGGCGGCGAGCAGGCCTTGATGTAGGTGTCGGTGTAGTCCTTCAGCGCGTGGATCAACCCGTCGCGCACCTTGGGATCGTCGACCAGGAGCTTGCCGTCGTCGTCGACCAGCTTGACGTGATAGGCGTCCATGAAGGTGTAGAACGACTGGAACGAGTCGGTGGATTCCACGCCCATCGGCTGGCCGACGCCGTAGATGCGCTGGCCGGTCGCCTTGCGGATCGCCGGCTGCACCTTGTCGCACCAGAACGACCAGTAATCCTCCCATTTGGTCGGGATGTCGGCGGCCTTGAAGCCGGCCTTCTCGAGCATGTCGCCCCAGATCTGGACGTGCATGCTCTGCTGCTTCAGGGGGAAGCCGTAATAGGCCTTCTTCTTGGCGACGTCGTTGTAGAGCAGCGCCGTCTCCAGCGTGTTCGGCGCGAACGCATCCTTCATCGGCAGCAGGATGTCGGAGAGATCTTCGAGCTTGCCTTCATAGGCCCATTTGCCCTGCGCCTGCACGTCGTAGGAGTCGGAATAGGCGACGTCGGGCACGGTGCCGGAATCGAGCGCGGCGACCGTCTTCGGAATCATGTCCTGGATCGCGTATTGCGACAGTTCGACCTTGATACCGGTCTTGGCTTCGAATTTCTTGATCGTCTCGAGCAGCGCGTCGTCTTCGGATTTGTAAAATCCCTTGCCCCACCAGACGGTGATCGTCTTGCCCTGGGCGAGAGCGGGTGCAGTTGCGGCGAACAGGCCGACCGCGGCGACCGCAATTGATAGCGCACCGATAACCTTGGATCTCACGTTGTTCTCCCTCATGAGGCCGGCTTTTTAACCGGTTGGAGAAAACACTAGCGCATGCCCGTGACCCGATAAAGATGTCGCGCCGCCGACTTGCGTAGGGGTTTGCGGCGAGCGCGTGGATCGGTCCCGGTGCATCGATGCGCAAAGTGAATGGATTCGATCAGTTCGACTTCGCATTCTCGGCCGACGCTGCCGGTGCGCTACCGGGCGCGCCTGCCGCAGCATCGGGCGCGGCCGCGGGCCGTGCGGCGCCGCCGGTGAAGCGCTCGATCACCGAGCGCACCGCGTCGCGGGTCTTGCGATCCTTCACCGCATCGAGCAGCGGGGCGGAGGCCGGCGAGCGGCGGATCAGGCTTTCCGGATCGGGGAAGATCAGCGGATCGTCCCACGGCCCCTGGATCACGAAGGGCAGATCGAAACCGTTGCCGCCGGCCGATGCCGAGGTCAGGCTGGCGACGCCCTTCAGATCGTATTCGCGCGACGGCACCGAGGCCGTGCCGGTCAGCGTGATCTTCGCCGTGGGGCTTTCGACATGAATGTCGTCAGCGGTCGCGACGCCGTCGGCGAATTTCACCGAGATGCTGAGATTGTCGTAGGGCGTCGAGCCGGAGCGGAAATTGCCGCCGCCGGACAGCGGCCGCTTCTCCAGCCGCTTCAAGAGCTGCTCGACATTGAAGCCCGCGATCGCGCCGTCATGCCCGTTCAGCGTCGCGGTGCCGTCGAGCGACGACGCGAGCCCGAACGGGCTCGAGCCAGAGGCCGTCAGCGAGACGTTGAGGTTGCCGCGGCCGGACAGCTTGTTGATGCCGAACAATTCGCTGGCGCAGGCCTGCAGATCGACATCGGTGAACTGGAATTGCGCCCTGACGTCGGCGACCGCATCCGAGCGCGCGATCGCGAACGAGCCCTTGGCGATGCCGCCATACATCTGCGCCTCGCCGACGCTGAGCGCCAGCGCGCCGCCGCGCAGATTGGCGCCGAATGCGGTGCGGCCGAGCTTGGACGGGCCGACCGTGACCTTGGCCGCCGACAGGCGCATGTCGAGATCGGTCGACGACAGCGAGGACAGGTCGAACAGCTGCCTGTTCCAGTCGCGCTGGCCGCTGGCCAGCAGGCGGAACGTCGAGATGTAAGGCGTGAAATCGAGATTGCCGGCGGCAAGCGTCGCCTGCAGCGTCTGCCGGCCGTTATTGGCGTAGGTCATCACGCCCTCGGCGACGTTGCCGTCGAGCTCGACATTGACATTGGTGAGCGCGACCGAGCCGCCGACCACATTGGCGCGGGCCTTCAGCGCGAAGCGGCCGAAGCCGCCACCGCCGCCGGGCGGGGCCTGTCCCATCCAGCGCAACGCGTTGCGCAGCGACGGTGAGTCCATGGTGGCGACGCCTTCCATCATCAGGCTGGTGCGGTTGGCGACGGTTCCGTCGAAAGCAACCTTCAGCGGCGCGCTGGCGAGCCGCGCCTTCAGGCCGGAGCGGTCACCCGACAGCAGCGCGACGAAGTCGCTGGCGCTGATCGAGCCGTCGACGCGCTCGCCGCGCCAGTCGAACTGGCCGGTTGCGGCAAAGGAGCGCGAGATCGAGGGCCAGGCCAGCGACAGGTCGATATCGCCGAGCTGCTCGGAGATGTTGTTGGTGCCGTCCTGGTAGTTCAGCTCGCCGTCCTGGATCCGGATTTCGGAGAACGACACCTGGTTCTCGGCGCCGGGCGTCATCGCCTTGGCGATGGTCTCGACGAACGGCGTCCAGTTGCTCTCGCCGGCGCCGTCGCGGACCACATGGATATGCGGACGGAGCATCATGACGTCGGCAATCTCGAACCGCCGCAGCAACAGCGGCAGCAGGCGCAGATTGGCGGTCAGCACGTCGACCTGGAGGGCGGGACCGATGGTATCGGCGCCCTTCAGCCCGACATTATGAAAGGAGACGTAGCTGCCCGGAAAAACCGAGACGTCGATCGGGCCGTTGACGACGAGCTCGAGCCCGGTCACGGCGCGGATCTGCGCCTCCACCGCGCGCTGCAGCGCGTCCCGGTTGAGGAACCACGACGTTCCGACCAGCCCGACCAGTGCCAGGCCGAAAAGCGCCGCGATCGGCATCCCCAGGCGCTTAATTCCTTGGGCCATCGTCAATGACATATCCGGGTCGGGTTGAATTTTGTCGGGTCGTCGTCGAACACAGCGGGCTCTCGCCGGAGGCCCCTGCCAACCCACGCAACTTGAAGGGTTTTCTTGTCGCTTTCAAGGCCATGTTGCTGCCGCGGGCCGCCGCCCGTCGCCGCACCGGGCCGTGATTGACGCATTGCGAAGATTTCGCCTAATAATCCGCTTTGCCACAGCCGTTCCGCGCCCTCCATCAGGTATTCGCTGCATGAACAAAGTTTATCCCGACGCCAAATCGGCACTCGATGGTCTCCTCAAGGACGGCATGATGATCATGTCGGGCGGCTTCGGCCTCTGCGGCATCGCCGAGACCCTGTCCGACGCGATCCGCGAGTCCGGCGTCAAGGGCCTCACCGTCGTCTCCAACAATGCCGGCGTCGACGGCATCGGCCTCAGCCGGCTGCTGGAGACCCGCCAGATCAAGAAGATGATCTCGTCCTATGTCGGCGAGAACAAGCTGTTCGCCCAGCAGTATCTCGCCGGCGAGCTCGAGCTCGAGTTCAACCCGCAGGGCACGCTGGCCGAGCGCATCCGCGCCGGCGGCGCCGGAATCCCGGCCTTCTACACCAAGACCGGCGTCGGCACGCTGATCGCCGAGGGCAAGGAAGTGAAGGAATTCGACGGCGAGAAGTACATCATGGAGCGCGGCCTGTTCGCCGACGTCGCCATCGTCCATGCCTGGAAGGGCGACACCGCCGGCAACCTGGTCTACCGCAAGACCGCGCGCAACTTTAACCCGATGATGGCGACCGCCGCGAAGGTCACCGTCGCCGAGGTCGAGCACCTGGTGCCGGCCGGCGAGATCGATCCGGACCACATCCACACCCCCGGCATCTTCGTCAAACGCATCGTCGAAGTCGGGACCGGCAAGAAGCGGATCGAGTTCCGCAACACCCGTCCGCGGCCCGCCGCTTAAAACCCATTTCTTCAGGAGAGCCACATGGCCTGGACCCGTGAACAGATGGCCGCCCGCGCCGCCAAGGAATTGCGCGACGGCTATTACGTCAATCTCGGCATCGGCATCCCGACGCTGGTCTCGAACTACATCCCCGACGGCATCGACGTCAGCCTGCAGAGCGAGAACGGCATGCTCGGCATGGGCCCGTTCCCCTATGAGGACGAGGTCGACGCCGACCTGATCAACGCCGGCAAGCAGACGGTGAGCGAGCTGCCCTCGACCAGCTATTTCTCGTCGGCCGATTCCTTCGGCATGGTGCGCGGCGGCCATATCGATCTGTCGATCCTCGGCGCCATGCAGGTGGCGCAGAACGGCGACCTCGCCAACTGGATGATCCCCGGCAAGATGGTGAAGGGCATGGGCGGCGCCATGGACCTCGTCGCCGGCGTCAAGCGCGTCGTGGTCGTGATGGAGCATTCCGCCAAGGACGGCCCGAAGCTGCTCAAGCAGTGCAACCTGCCGCTGACCGGCGAGCGCGTGGTCGACATGGTCGTCACCGATCTTGCGGTGTTCACCATCGACAAGCACGGCAAGGACGGCATGGCGCTGATCGAGCTTGCCGACGGCGTCACGCTCGACGAGGTCAAGGCCAAGACCGAGGCCGAATTCCGCGTCGCGCTGAAGAACACCTGAGATGATCGGCGCGGGAGGATCGTCGATCCGTCCCGCACGATCCGACGACGCCGGCTTCATCGCCCGCATCGTCCTGGCCGCGCAGCGCGGCCCATTGCCGCGTGGCTGGTTCGACATCGCGCTCGACCGGGGCGAGGCGGAATGCCTGGCGTTCATGACGCGGCTCGCCGTGGCGCGGGTGCGGTCATGGTATCACGTCGCCCATTTCCTGATTGCTGAAGTCGATGGCGTGCCGGCCGCCGCGCTGTGCGCGATGCCGGCATCCGGAACCGTCGTCGCGGCACGTGCGGCGATCGAGGAAGTCGCAGCGGAGACCGGCATGGATGCCGATGCCATCGTCGCGCGCGGCGGCTATGCCCGTAACTGCTGGGTGCAGGGCGGCGAGGGCGATTGGCTGATCGAGCATGTCGCCCGACAAGCGTCCCATCGCGGCGGCGGCCTGGTGCAGGACTTGATCCGCCGCGCACTCGCCGACGGCAAGGCGGCCGGTTACACGCAGGCCTCGATCTCGTTCCTGATCGGCAACGACGCCGCCGAACGTTGCTACGCCAGGGCCGGCTTCACCTTCGCCGAAGAGAAGCGCGACGCCGCCTTCGAAGCACTGACCGGCGCGCCGGGCTTTCGCAGATTTGCGCGGGCGATGTGAACAGGGCGCACGGCCCACATATACATCTGTCGTCCCGGCGAAGGCCGGGACCCATACGCCGCGGCGGATGTCGCAGGCAGGACTCGTCGTTGCAATCGCGCATGACAATTCGCATCGGTGGTTATGGGTCCCGGCCTTCGCCGGGACGACAGTGAGTGTGCGGCACGGTTTGTGAGTCATACGCCCGCATTTTCGCGACATGGTTTGTCCGAGTTGACAGGTTTTTGCTGAGTTTCCCGTCGGGCAGCCACACGGCGCGGCGCATTCGGCGCCCGTCGCCCTCGCCGGCTTGTCCGGTCGTCCATGCAATGGCAGAATTGCGCCATGTTGTGCAAAATCGGACACGGGCCATGCCACTTATCCGGATCTGGGTCTATGACGGCATCCTCGCTTCGGGTGTGGCGGGGATTGTCGACGTGTTCACGGCCGCCAATTCGGTGACGACGCGGCGGCCGCGACGTCACAGCGGCAAGCCGTCACAGCTGCGGTGGCGCGTCGAATCATTGAATGGCCGGCCGGTCCAGACGGCGTCAGGCCAGATCATCGGCGTCGATGGACCGATCGGCGCGCGGTCTTCGGCGGACGCGGTGGTGATCCCGGGACCGTTCGTCGGCGATATCGAACGTTTCTTCGCCCGGCTCGATACCGTCGAGCCGCTGCTCGCGGCGCTGCGGCGGCAGCATGAGCGCGGTACCCTGCTCGCGTCCTATTGCACCGGCAGCTTCATCCTCGCCGAGGCCGGCCTGCTCGACGGCAGGGTTGCGACCACCCATTGGGCGAAGGGGCGGACATTCGCGATGCGCTACCCGGCGGTGGATCTGCGCGTCGCCGAGATCCTCACCGAGCAGAACCGCATTGTCTGCTCGGGCGCGGTGACCACCTCGCTCAATCTCGCGCTTCGGCTGGTCGAGAAGTTCGCCGGTGCCGACGTGGCCGCGGAGACCGGCAAGCTGATGCTGATCGACAGCAATCGCATCTCGCAGGCACCCTATGCCAGCCGCGCGCGCGACACGCAGCACTCCGACGCGCTGGTTGCGCGGGCGCAGAGCATGATGGAGAAGTCGCTGCAACAGGGCTTCAGTCTCGCCAGACTGGCCCGCGACCTTTCGGTCAGCGAGCGGACGTTGAACCGCCGCTTCAAGCTGGCGGTCGGCGAGGCGCCCTTGCAATATCTGCAAGCGCTGCGGGTCGACGTGGCCAAGCGCCTGATCGAAACCACGCGGCTGAAGCTCGACGCGGTCAGCGCGCGCGTCGGCTACAACGATCTGTCGACCTTCCGTCGTCTGTTCAAGCGCGAAACCGGGCTCTCGCCCCGTGAATACCAGCGCCGGTTCGTGCGCAGGGTCGCCGCGAGCTGAGAACGCCGTGTCCGAATTTGCCCTAAGAATGGCGATACTGCCACTGCTGCCGGGAGTACGCCGCGCATAGACCTCGTCCTGTCAACAACAGGAGGTCGCCTCAATGCCGATGATCGACGTGACAATTCCCGAAGGAGCCCTGAAGCCGGAAGCGGAAGCGCGGCTCATCAAGGAGCTCGGCGATATCCTGATCGGCCACGAGGGGTTCGATCCGGCGAACAAGGTTGCGCAAGGCGTCACCGTTGTCTTCCTGCATCGGCCGGCCGCCGTTTATGTGGCGGGCCGGCCGTCGCCATCGCCACGATTTCGCATCGTCCCGACGGTCCCCGAGGGGCAGTACACCGAAGCCTCGCGCGCGGCCTTGGTGAAGGACGTGACCGATGCGGTGGTACGCGCCGCCGGCGGTTCGTTCGAGGACGTGGCGCCGCAGGTCTGGGTGTTTCCGACAGAGATCCCCGACGGCCAGTGGGGCAGCCGCGGCGTCATTCGTCCGCTGCCGGACATCCAGGCCTTCATCGCCGGCGAGCACGAGCGCAAGGTCGGCGAGGCGCGTCTGGCGCGACGGCGGCGCGTCAAGGCGCTGGAGTTGCTTGCGGGCGCGCTCGACGCTGCCCGCAAGGGCGTCGACTGACGCGGGCACAACCATGACATCCGACACGCATTTCAGACTCGCGGCGGTCCAGGCCGCCGCGGTGCCATTCGATCGCGACGCCTCGCTGGAGAAGGCCTGCCGCCTGATCGGCGAGGCCGGCGCCATGGGCGCGACGATCGCCGCCTTCGGCGAGACCTGGCTGCCCGGCTATCCCTTCTTCTGTCACGCGCCGACCAGGCCGAACACGTTTCGCGCGATGGCCGAATATCTCGACAACGCGGTCGAGATTCCCTCGCCCACGACCGATCGGCTCTGCGCCGCCGCCGAGGCCGCCGGCATCGATGTCGTGATCGGCGTCGCCGAACGCGATGCCGTGACCAAGGGCACGGTCTACTGCACGCTGCTGTTCATCGGTCGCGAGGGACGGCTGCTCGGCCGCCATCGCAAGCTCAAGCCCACCTTCAACGAGCGCTCGGTGTGGGCCGATGGCGATGCGGCGGGTCTGCGCGTGCATGAGCGGCCCTATGGCCGGATCAGCGGCCTCAATTGCTGGGAGCACAACACGATGCTGCCCGGCTATGCGCTGGCCGCGCAGGGAACGCAGATCCACGTCGCGGCGTGGCCGGGGCGGGAGCCCGCGGTGGCGCCACCGTCGCCGACGCCGCTCTGGCCGCGGCAGTTGTTGCTGTCGCGCGCGTTCGCCTCGCAAGCCGGCTGCTACGTCATCGCGGTCGGCGGCATGCGCTCGCACGAAATCACGCCGGAACGTTACCGCGAACTCTCGACGATCGAGTACAGCGGTGACAGCGTCATCATCGATCCGCGCGGCGAGGTCATCGCGGGTCCGGCGCAGGGCGAGACCATCCTGATCGCGGACGGCTCGCGGGAGGCCGTGCTCGCCGCCAAGGCGCTGTGCGATATCGGCGGCCATTATTCGCGCCCCGACCTGCTGCGGCTGATCGTCGACCGCAATCCGCAGGAGCGGGTCATCGACTGCGGCTTGGCCGGGCGTGTCACGCCGGAGATGTGGGAATGACGCGACGGCGCGGGCAACCCGCGCCGTCAAAGCCTGTAGCGAGAAAGGTCGCTCCGTGTCACGAAGCTTCCTGCGGAATTGCGGATGGTGATTCCTCGCCCTTGAGCTCCTCGAGGCTGCGGTGCCGCGGCTCGATGCCGAGCGCCCATACGGTGATGATCTGCACGATGAGCAGTCCGATCATCAGGGCCATCACGCCGGCGACGCCGCGCGCTTCGAACAGCATCACGACCAGGAATGGTGTCACGATGGTGGCACCTCGACCGAGTGTGTTGACGATGCCGGATGCCCGCAGCCGCACCTCGGTCGGGAACAGTTCGGGAATATAGATGCCGAACAACAGCGCGACCAGGACATAGATCGGCACGGTCAGCGCGAAGCCGACGGCCGGCAGCAGGAACGGATCCGAGATCATCGGATAGATGACGCCGAGGATGATCGAGATCAGCGACGCGCCGATGATCGTGGGCTTGCGGCCCCAGCGGTCGGCGGTCAGGGCGCCGATCGCCGAGCCGATCGGCGCGCCAAGCGCCATCAGCAGCGAGTAGCCGAACGAGGTCGCGACGGACAGGCCCTGCTTGATGAAGAACACCGGCAGCCAGGTCACGAAACCGTAGAGCAGCGTATTGATGGTAATCAGGCATACCGCGCCGACGATCATGCGGGACAGCAGCGGCGCGGTGAACAGCGTGGCGAGATCGGGCGACACCGGTGCCGGCGTTGCAGCCGCGGGGGCCGGCAAGGGCTGCCCCTGGGAAGCCTCCTTCTCGATCGCCTGCATCAGCGCCTCGGCCTCGGCGGTGCGTCCCACCGCCTCCAGCCAGCGCGGCGACTCCGGCAGCGACTTGCGCAGGTACCAGACGATCAAGGCGCCGACGCCGCCCAGCACGAACATCGCGCGCCAGCCGAATTGCGGGACGACGACCGATGCGACCAGCAGCGCGATGGGCAGGCCGGTCACGACGCAGACGGCGGTGAAGCCGAGCCACTTGCCGCGGCTCCGGGCCGGCACGAACTCGGTCATCGTGGAATAGCCGACAACATTTTCGGCGCCGAGACCGACGCCCATCACGAAACGGCAGGCAATCAGAAAGGCCATGTTTGGCGCAAACGCCGCCGCCAGGGACGCGATGCCGAACAGCAGCAGATTGAACTGGTAGGTGAAACGCCGTCCGTAACGGTCGCCGAGGAAGCCGGTGCCGAAAGATCCGAGCATCATGCCGACGAAGGTTGCGGAGATGAACGCGGCGTTTTGGGCGAGCGTCGAGAACCCGGTTTTCAGCGTCACGCCGAGCACGGTGCCGGCGATATAGATGTCGAAACCGTCGAAGAACATTCCGATCCCGATCAGGATCATGATCCGGCGGTGGAATGGTCCGATCGGTAGCCGATCGAGGCGGCTCCCGGCATTGACCGATGTCGACATATGCGCTCTCCCCTTGACTGTTTCCTCGGTGATACGGCCCGCCATCTGTGGGCGGTTTGCCGCTTTGCTCGACTGCGGCTAGTTCAACCGGCGCTGGCTGGCCGTGTCGCGGTACCAATCGAACGGCTGTTCGTGGGTCGCGACCATCACGCTCTTGGTGTTGAAATGGTCGTCGAAGCTTTCGGTGCCGCATTCCCGGCCGATGCCGGAATCGTCAACGCCGCCCCAGGGCGAGGCCGGATCGAGCCGGTGGTGATCGTTGATCCAGACGATCCCGGCCTTGACCGCGGCGGCCACGCGATGCGCGCGCGCGACGTCGCGGGTGCGAATGGCGGCGGCGAGGCCAAAGGGCGAATCGTTGGCGAGCCGGAGCGCGTCGGCCTCGTCCTTGAAGGGGGTCACCGAGGTGAAGGGACCGAATACCTCCTCCTGGAAGATCCGCATGTCGGATTTGACGTCGGCGAACACGGTCGGTTCGACGAAATAGCCGTTGTCGTGGCCCGCGACCTTTGCGGCCACGCCGCCGGTGAGCAGCCGCGCGCCGTCTTCATGACCGTAGCGCGCGTAGCTGAGAACGCGGTCGCGCTGGCGCGCCGAGATCACCGGCCCAAGCTGCGTGTTCGGATCGAACGGATCGCCAATGCGGATGGTGCGGGTCTTGGCCTGCAGCTTTTCGACGAACTCGTCGTAGATCGAGGCCTGCACGATATGGCGCGACGCGCAAACGCAGGTTTGGCCGGCGCCGATGAAGGCGCCGAACGCGGCATAGTTGACGGCGCGGTCGACGTCGAAATCGTCGAATATCATCACCGGCGTCTTGCCACCGAGCTCCATGGTCTGGTGCGCGAACACCTTCGCCGCCGCACTGCCCGCGATGCGGCCTGGTTCGGTCCCGCCGGTCAGCACAAGCTTGTTGATGTCGCCATGCTCGGCGAGCATCTTGCCGGCGCTCTGGCCGAGGCCAAGCACGATGTTGAAGACGCCGGGAGGCAGTCCGGCCTCGCTGAAGATCTGGGCGAGCTTCAGTGTCGTCAGCGGCGTGTATTCCGATGGCTTGACCACGGTGACGCATCCGGTCGCCAGCACGACGGCAAGCGACTTGCACAAGATCATGAGCGGGTGATTGAAGGGCGTGCAGTTGGCGACGATTCCGATCGGCGTGCGCAGGGTGTAGTTCAGATACGCGCCCTCGACCGG
The DNA here is from genome assembly GCF_020194035.1 of Bradyrhizobium sp. BRP56. Lineage (NCBI taxonomy): Bacteria > Pseudomonadati > Pseudomonadota > Alphaproteobacteria > Hyphomicrobiales > Nitrobacteraceae > Bradyrhizobium > Bradyrhizobium sp. BRP56. Next base: position 24,705 of record NZ_JADYVV010000042.1, on the reverse strand, counting down.
AATGACGGAATCACGGCGCGACAGCGCGAGTCCGGCGAAGTAGCGGAAGAAATCCGGCAGGCGCGACAGCTGCGCGCGGGTTTCGTTGACGGGACGGCCGTTGTTCAACGTCTCCAGCCGATACAGCGCGTCGAGATTGGCTTCGAACGCGTCGGCGAGCCTGTTGACGAGCCGGGCGCGCGCCCTCGTGTCCATCCCGCCCCACGCCTTGCCTTCGAACGCGGCGCGCGCGCTCTTCATCGCACGGTCGATATCCGCGGCGGTCGAATTCGGAATCCGGGCGATGACGTCGCCGGTCGCGGGATTGCGGACGTCGAGCATCTCGCCGTCTCCGGCCTCGACCTCGCGTCCGTCGATGAAGTTGCCGTGGATCTCGACGTCGATCGTCGCGGGCTTCGACGGAATGTTCATGATGACCTCTCTTCGACGATGACGGCGTTGCGCTTGAGTGCCGGCAGCACGCGCTTTTCGGTCGCCGCGATGTGAGCCTTGATGATGCGGGCCGCGGTGCGTGCCTCGCGCTGCTGCATGGCGTCGATCAATGCGACATGCTCGGCCACGAGCTTCGCCGGGTCGTGGCCCTTCAGATTGGAGACGCTGACGCGCACCAGCCGGTCGGCCTGGCCGATCAGGTCGCAGAGCGTGGTCGCCATGCGGCGGTTGCCCGATGCGTGCGCCAGCGCCGAGTGGAAGCCCCGATTGTAGGTGATGAAGTCCTCATGGCTGCCGGAGAAGCGGCGGAATTCATCGAGTGATTTCAGGATGCTGTCGGGCGCGCTCTCGATTGCTTCGGCGACGCAGGCCGGTTCGAGCGCAAGGCGGAAGCGCAGCAGATCGCGGGCGTCGGACAGCGAGATCGGATTGACCCGGTAGCCCTGGCGGGGCTGCACCGTCACGAGGTGCTCGCGCTCGAGCCGCAGCAAGGCGTCCCGGACCGGCTGCCGGCTGACGGCGTAACGCTCCGCCAGATCCTGCTCTCGTATTTCATCACCGGGAGCAAGCTGACACGATAAAATATCAGATCGCAGGTTTTCGTAGATATTCTCGCGGAGAAGGATCATTTTTTGGATCTCCTGCCCGGTAAAATGCAGTTTGTGAAATATCACGTCAAGCTGAAATCCTTGAAATCCGGGTGATTTGATTTATCAATCGTCCGCAGGGGCGCTTCGGAGCCCAAATGCGCGAATTTCGGGCGCGATTTGAAAGAGAGCGACGATGGACAGGCTTTTGGCCAACCGCACAGTCAACGCAGCCCAGTCGGGCGAGGGGCCGCCGCTGGTCCTGTTTCACTCGCTGCTGTCGGATCGCGCGAGCTTCGATGCGATCGTGCCGGAGCTTGCCCGCTCGTTTCGGACCATCGTGCCGGAACTACCGGGATTTGGTCGGTCGAGCGCGGTTGAGGGTGGCCTTGCCGCGATTGCCGACCGGATGGCGGACGCGGTGCATGACGCGGCTGATGGCGCGCCGGCCATCGTGCTCGGCAATGGTTATGGCGGGGTCGTCGCGCTGCAGATGGCAATCCGCCACCCGGCGATCGCGAGCCGGCTGATCCTCGCCGACAGCGGTGCGGCATTCTCCGAGCCGGGCCGCGAGGCGTTTCGCAACATGGCCAGGGTTTCACGTGAGAAGGGGCTCGCCGCGATCACCGACATTGCAATGCGCCGGCTGTTCGCACCGGATTTCCAGGCACAGCATCCCGCGCTGATGCAGGATCGCCGCGACGCATTCCTGCGCACCGATCTCAACGTGTTCTGCGCGGCCTGTGACGCGCTGGCGAACCTCGATCTTCGTGCCGAACTACGCAGCGTGACCGTACCGACACTCGTCGTGGTCGGCGAATATGACGAGGCGACGCCGCCGCCGATGTCATACGAATTGGCAGGCGGCCTGCCGAGAGCCAAGCTGAGGGTCATTCCGGGATGTGCGCATGTCCCGCAACTGCAATCGCCAAAACTGTTCCTCGATACGATCGGCGATTTCCTGGCGATCAAGCATAACGCGCCCACCTGAGGCACGCACAAACGGCTGGATCGCGCCGCGGGTCACGCGGCGGCGTGCCGACAATTTGGGCAGAACGCCCAGCTAATGCCGTTTGACGCGACAACATCTCTGCCTAGTCTGACTGGAGACGGAGATGAAACATGCGAGCGATCCTTGATCACTGCACCGGCGGTCGCAGGCGCAGCTTGCCGGCCGGCACGGATTTCATCGAGGAGGGCGGCAAGATCGGTCATCTGTTCGTGCTGCTCGAGGGCAAGGTGGAAGTCGTGAAGGGCGACAGCCTGGTGGCCGTCATCGACGAGCCCGGCGCGGTGTTCGGCGAGATGAGCGTGCTGCTCGACCGGGCGCACAGCGCCAAGGTGCGCACGGCCGCTGATTGCGTCCTGTACGAGTTCGACGATGCGGCGTCGTTCCTGCGCGAGCAGCCGGCGGTGGCGCTGCTGATCGCGCAGCTGCTGGCGCAACGGCTTCATGTCGCCACGACCTATCTCGCCGACCTGATGCATCAATATGCCGATCACGGCACCCATCTGGCGATGGTCGGCGAGGTGCTGCAGAGCATGATCAACCTGCCGCCGATGCAGGTCGCGCCAGGCTCGGATCGGCAATCCGATCCAAGGATATGAGCCAGTCCGGCGCCTCGTGCACAGGAGCCGCCGGCCGCGACAGCGGCGCCTTGAGGTCGATCATCTGCGCGTCGCCGGCCGCGAGCCAGAACGCCTTGTCCTGCGCGAGATCGAGCACGATGTAGACCGGGGGACGGCCGGGCTGCAGGCCGGTGTTGAACACCCAGCTCGCTCCGATCCGGTCGAACCACGAGCCGCTCTGGATGAACGGCGACTGATGCACATGGCCCGAGATCACCATCGCCGGATGGTGGCGCGCGATCCAGCCGAGCAGCTCGGCGTCGCCGAAGAAGCGCTTGCCGCCCCAGCTGGTCGGCGAATCCGCCGGCGGGGCGTGATGGACCCAGACCCAGCGGCGGTGCGGCACCGCGGCCGCGGCGCGAAGCTGCTCGTCGATCCGTGCCTTGACCAGCGGGCCGTCCCACCACGGGCACACCGTGAACAGCGTGTCGCCGATGGTCAGATTGTCGCCGTCGCAGGCGACGCCGAATTCCCGGATGCCGGCGACCCAGCGCGCGATCTTCTCGCCCTCCGGGTTGCGCTCGTCGAGGTCGTGATTGCCCGAGCAGAAGATCACCCGCGTGAGATCGGCGAGCCGCGACAGGTATTTCGTGACGACGACGATCTGGGCGCGGAAATCGACCGCCGAGCCGAGGTTGAGCGCATCGCCGGCGAAGATCACCAGATCGAATTGCGGTGCCGCCGCCAGCAGCCAGTCGAACTGCGGCAACGAGTAATGCAGATCGGCGACGACAAGACAGCGCATCGGTGAAATCCGAATGCCCGGAAAATGGGCGGGGCCGCACGGCAATGAATTCAAACAAGCCGAATCGCAGCAAGATCTATGCCGCGCCGCGCGGGTCCGACGCGACAGATGTTCGCAGTGTCCTGGAATCGGCCGGCAACAGCGCGAAGGGCGGATCGCGGCTCACGCCCGCGCTGCGGCGTGAGCGAAGGTCACCTCGATCAGCGTGCCGGTGCGGCCGCCGGTCCGGATCTGGAATTTGGCGCGATTGGCTTCGACCAGCGCCTTGGTCAGCGACAGGCTGACGCCGCCGGAGCCGGCCTGATCTGAAGGCGTCGGGGCGCGGAACGGCTCCAGCGCGGCGGCGACCTCGTTGTCGTTGAGACTCTGCCCGGTGTCGCGCACGCGCAGCATCACCTCGCCGAAATCCGACAGCGCGGTCGAGACGATCACTTGGCCGCCGGCATTGGCGAGATGGATCGAGTTGCCGATCAGGTTCAGCGTGATCTGGCGCAGCGCGCGGGCGTCAGCGACCACAGGCGGCAGCGTGTGGGCGAGCGAGGTGCGGATGATGATGCGCTCGCGGTTGGCCTGCGGCTGCATCACTGCGACGCAGCTCTCCACCATTTCGTTGAGGTTCTGGCTGGCGAAGGCGAGGTCGAGCTTGCCGGTCTCGATCCGCGACAGATCGAGCAAATCGTTGACGATCGCGATCACCCGCTCGCCGGAGGCGCGGATGTCCTTCATGTATTCGACATAGCGCTCGTTGCCGAGCGCGCCGAAGCGCTCGCCGATCATCACCTCGGCAAAGCCGATGATGGCGTTGAGCGGCGTGCGCAGCTCGTGGCTGATCCGCGCCAGCATGTCGGACTTGGCGTTGGCGGCGCGTTCGGCGAGCCGCCGCGCCTCGCGCAATTCGCCCTCGCTCTTTTTCGTTTGCGAGAGATCACGGAACACCGCGAAGAAGTTCGGTCCATCGGCGCGGGTGCGGCCCATCGTCACCGACAGCGGGATGATGCCGCCCTGGCGGACGCGGCCGAGCGTCTCGCGGCCATGGTCGAGCAGGCTGGCGACGCCGGCCGATTTCAGGCTGGCAAGATAGTCGAAGATGCCGTGCTGGCTTTCCGGCGCGAACAGATCGGCGAGCTTGCGGGTGACGAACTCGTCGCCGTCATAGCCGAACAGCGCCTCGGCGCTGCGGTTGCAGGAATGGATGTTGCCCTCGGCATCGAACATGATGATGCCTTCGGCCGCGGTGTCGAGGATCGCGCCGAGCTCCTCGGCGTCGGCGTGGCCGGCCTGCGGCTCAGCCGGCGCAAGCAGCGGCTCGGCGGCCGCCGCAGGCTCTGGCTCGGACAGCGCGGCGGCGATCGCGGCATCCTCGTCCAGCGTGCGCGAGAAGATCAGCGCCAGCGCGGAATCGTCGTCCCAGGTGATGGTGTGCAGCCGCGCTTCGGCGGACACTGACTGCGCGCCGTGCTCGGTGCTCTGGTTCGCGGAGATCGTCACCGGCGTGCCGGTGCCCGACGTGCTGCTCGCCTGCGAGACGCCGGGCTCGACATAGAGCGCGTCGAGACCGCCGACGGCCTCCAGCGCGTGCAGGCTGTCATGGCCCATGCGCGAGAGGAAGGCGTGGTTGGCATAGAGCAGGCGGTCGAGGCGGTAGATCAGGATGCCGACCGGCAACAGATCGAGCAGCGCGCGGTCGCGCCGGGAGTCGGCGCGCGGCGCCGGCTCCGCCGCAGCGAGCCAGCTGGCCTTTGGTGTTTCCGCCGGCGTCTCCAGCTGCGCGACCGCCTCTTGCGGCGCCGTCTCTGCTTGCTGCGGCGGTTCGCTTGCGGGCGGCGCTTCGCCGACCGGCTCGGCCAGCACGCTGTCGTTCGTGGTCGCGGCGAGGCCGGCCTCGTTCTCGAGCCGCGCCGACAATTGACGGGCGAGCTCGTTGAAGGCGTTGTTCTCGACCGGCGTCAGCGATGGCGGCCGGGTGTCGCCGGCGGGACGGAACGGCACCACATTCGGTGGCGGGTCGTGACGCACTTCGTGCGTTTCCTCGTGCGTTTCCACGGCGTGATCCGGATCGGCTCGGTGTGAAGTCTCTGCGGCTGTCGGTTCGGTCAATTCCTCGGGTGGTGCTGCTGCGGTCGTGTCGGGCGGCGGCTCCGCGTGCGGCGGAGGATTGTCCTGTGGCGCGGCGGGCCCGGGCGGCGCAACGGTGCGCGGCGCCGGTGCGACATCGGCCGACAGCGATTGCGGCCCGATCGTGCCGCTGAAGAACTCATAGCGGCGCAATGCGGCGAGTCGCGCAAGCCCGTCGAGGTCGCGACACACACCAAAGCCGCGATAGCCGGCGAAATTCCTGGCACGATCGAACACCGGCAGGCCGGACAGTTCGACCGGCAGCCGGCCGCCGGCGTCGACCGGCCAGTGCAGCGTGATGCCGCTCCAGGTGTCATGGCTGGCGAACGCCTGCATGACGCGGCCTTCGGGATCGAGGCCAAAACTCTCGGCGATATCGCTCCACAGCCGGCCGAAGCCCGCCGCGGTGTGCAGGCCGATCAGGCGGGTGAATTCATCGGAGCCGAGTGAGAAGCGGGCCTCATGGTCCATCTGCCACATGAAGCGCAGCGGATGCCGCCGCACCGGCAACGGCTCGTCGAGCCAGGATGGCGGTGGCACCGGCGCCAGTGTCGCGGGCTCCGGTTCGGCGACGGGCGCAGGCGTGGGCGCATCCGCGATCGCATAGGGCGAGGGGGCGGGATCGGCCGGCGGCGCTGATGTTTCCGGCGCGTTGGCCGTCTCTGCGAGATCAGGCGCGGACTCCGGCACGGACTCTTCGGCGTGCGTCTCTGTGGGCACTTCGATCAACGCTTCCGACACCGGCTCCTCGACGGCGGGGCTTTCGTCGGGCGTGGTGTCGAGAGGTGCGGTCTCGACGGGCGTCGGCTCTGAATGCGTGAGTTCTGCCGACGCAAGTGGCGGGGCAAGAGGCGTAGGCTCTTCGATCTGCGCGCCGTCCGGGTCCGGCACTTCGATCAGTGCTTCCGACAGAGGTTCCTCGGCGGCAGGTGTTTCGTCTTGCGTGGTGTCGAGAGCTGCGGTCTCGACGGGCGCCTCTACGTGCGCCGCCTCTGCTGCCGCGGCAGATGGAGCAGCATTCTCAGGTTTGGATTTGGCCGCGCTGACGAGCGGCTCGATTGTGACGCGCTCTTCCAACTGCGGATCCAGCGCGTCGAACAGTGTGAAGGCGATCGGTGCTGCGCAGGCCGTCGTGGGAGCTTCGTCATGCGCAACGGCTTGTTCGACAACTGCAGGTGCTGGCGGCGACTCCACGGCGATGGCCTTTTGCTGCGCTGGCGCTGCGGGAGCCGGTGCTTCGGGCGCAGCCGTCTCCGGCTCAACTTGCTCGGGCACGATCGGCGCCGCCGGCTTTGCGGCGAGATGCGGCGCCGGCTTGATCAACGCGACCAGCGCGCGATCGGCGCCGCGGCCGATCCGCTGCAGCACGACGCGGCCGATCGCAACGCTCGCCGCCGCGCGGCCCTGCGCCAGCGCCTCATCGCGCGCGGCATCGAGACCGGCTTCGGTGAGGTCGTGCAGGCCGGGCAGCACACGCGCCGCCTCATTGGTTGCGACCAGCAGTCCGTCGCTGGTGAAGGCGGCGGCTGGACGCGGCAAGCCGTGCAGCAGGCGCTGCAGGCGTTCCGCGAGCGGCATGCCGCGGCCGGTCGCGTTGAGCGCGGTCATCAGGATGCCGTGGCTGCCGTCCGGCAGGTCGATGCGGGCGCAGCCGCAGGTCGCAAGCATGCCGGGCGCAGCGCCGAAGCCGCGCAGCCGCTCCAGGCGGACCGCGCCATTGGCGTTCAGGCTGTGGCCGAGCCGCGCGACCTGGCGGCGGTGCGGATCGGCCGGGCCGAAGCCGCGCTTCGCCAGCTCGGCGCCGTTGGCGGCACCGAATACCTGCGCGCCGACCGGATTGGCCCAGAGAATCCGCGCGCCGTCGGCCGCCCACAGCCATGCCGGCAGGGCGCCCGTCGCATGATCCGCCAGCCTGACATCGCCGAGCGCCTGGATCTGGAATTCCGCGTCACTCATCACGCAAGATTTGACCGCATGGGTTTGGCTTTCTTCCTTAAGCTCAGCCGAAGGCCCGGCAGCCGCAGGACGACAGCCTTAACAGAAGGTTAGTATCGCAACTGGGGAACGGCAGGTCCATGTCCGCAGCGAAACTGCCCAGCCTTAAGCCGGGATAACGTTAACTTGGCTGAACGATCCACAGCCGTTTGGCGTTGTCGGGCTAAAGAGAGGTTGCTGCGAGCCGCGCGATGCGGAACCGGGCGGCGCCGCGTCACACCTGCGATTGCAGTGCCACGATATATTCTGCCGTCTATCTTGCCCTGGGCCCGCAGGGCCAAGCGGCGGGCCGATCAGCAAGCGAGGGAGAGCGACCATGAGCGACAACGGGCGTGACCATTTCGAGATCCCCAAGTTCGAGATTCCCAAGGATATGCGGTCGATGGCGGAGGCGAGTTTTGAGCAGGCGCGCAAGGCGTTCGAGCAATTCGTGACCAACGCCAAGGACACCGCCGGCAAGATCGAGGAGCGCAACGCCACGGTGCGCGCCGGCGCCAAGGATCTTTCGACCAAGGCGCTGTCCTATGCCGAAAAGAACGTGCAGTCGTCGCTGGACTACGCCGAGGCGCTGCTCAAGGCCAAGGACCTCAGCGACGTGATGCGGCTGCACAGCGAATATGTGCAGGGCCAGATGCGCTCGCTCGCCGAGCAGGCCAGCGAGATGGGCCAGGCCGTCAGCCGGGCCGCGATGGACGCGGTCAAGCCGAAGAACTGACGAGGCGCATTGGCCGCGGCCGACCCCGGCGCGTTCAGCCTCGGTCGGCCGCGGTAATCTTTTGTTCCGCCAGATAAAAAATGTGGCGTCGCACGCGATCTTACGTTGCGTTGCACAAAATTGACATGATATGGGTGTTTATTAGGCGCGCCCGACGAAGGGCACTCCCGTGAATCAAGGCAGCGTGATCCATTTCAGCGCTCCCGGCCTGATGGGCTCCGGGACGTCCGCAATGGTCACATCTACTCACCCGTTGCGAAGGATTACACGTATGACCAAGCCGTCCGATCCGTTTTCCGCCTCGATCATTCCGTTTGAAGTTCCCGAGCAGATGCGCGCGTTCGCCGAGAAGGGCGTTCTGCAGGCCCGCGACAGCTACGCCAAGTTCAAGGATGCTGCCGAGACCCACAACTCGACGGTCGAAGCCGTGTTCACCTCGGTGAGCAAGGGCGCCAGCGAGTATTCGGCCAAGCTGATCGAGTTCTTCAAGGCCAACACCACCTCCTCGCTCGACTTCGCCCAGGAGCTGTTCAGCGTGAAGTCGCCGACCGAAGCGGTCGAGCTGTGGACGTCGCACGCCCGCAAGCAGTTCGAGACCTACACCGCGCAGGCCAAGGAACTGGCCGAGCTCGGCCAGAAGGTCGCCAGCGAGACCGCCGAGCCGATCAAGGCCAGCGCCTCGAAGTTCTACAAGCCGGCCGCCTGATCGCCGCCGTTTGGGAGACCAGCGAAAGGCCCGGGCCGAAGCGGTCCGGGCCTTTTTGCTGGACACGGCCGTCGAACGGCCCGACATAACAGCGGAAATTGGCGCGTTACGGCCTTGCCAAAGCGCGGCGTTGCACCTAGTTTCCGCCCGAAATCGCCGCCCCGCTTGAGCGGGCCGCGCGTCAGGATGCAGTTGTAGCTCAGTTGGTTAGAGCGCCTGTCTGTGGAACAGGAGGTCGGTGGTTCGAGCCCACCCAACTGTACCATCCGCAAGATCACTCAGCGCGACATCGCAAGATCAGACCATAGCAAGGTCGCTCGCCCTTGTCGCCCGGCGTGTCATCGCGTCCGCTTGCACTTCTCTGTCCCGTCACCCAAACTGACTGACACGACGCCTTAACGACGCCTAGTGACACCTTTGGGGGGATGCATGGGGATCGCCGGTTCAAGGAGTTTTTCGTTTGCGTTGATATCATCCGTCGCCCTTGCAGCGCTGCTGCTGCCGGGCCGAAGTGAGGCCTATACGCCGGACCAGCAGCAGGCCTGTACGCCCGACGCGTTCCGGCTTTGCAGCCCCGAGATTCCCGACGTTGATCGCATCACGGCCTGCATGATCAGGAACAAGGCGCAGCTCTCGCCGGCCTGCCGCGTATTCTTCCGCGCGGGTCCCGAGCCGCGCGAGGCGAGCGAGCGCGTGGAGCGGCGGCCTGCCAAACGGAAGGTCTCCAAATCGCACAAGGCGAAGAAGCCGGCCCACTGACCTGGCTCTCATCGCGCGCAGGCGAGGGGTCACCAGCTTGACGCGTGTCGTCGCGCAATCGTGCGCTTCGCGCGAAAATGCGCATTAGATCGCCTGGCTGCGATTTCAAGTCGGTCATGCGCGACAGACTGACGCCTTGTGACGCTGTCACGCAGCATCATCTGTTGGGCTTGTGTGGTTTGCCAAATCCGTTCCGCCTGTGGAACGGACGGAGTGGGACGCGTGAGCGAATACTACAAGCAAGAGATCGATCGACACTTCGCCTGGTTCGAAGCCAAGCTGCCGGAAAAGCCGGCGCGCTTCGTCGCGTGGCTGCGCAAGCCGTCGTCGCGCTATGTGCGGATTCCGCTCGCGATCCTCCTCATCATCGGCGGCATCTTCAGCTTCCTGCCGGTGCTCGGACTCTGGATGCTGCCGCTCGGACTCCTTTTGTTCGCGCAGGACGTTCCGTTCCTGCAGAAACCGACCGCGCAATTGCTCGGCTGGATCGAGCGCAAGTGGATCGAGCGCGAGCGCGCAAAAGCTGCCGGAAAACGCTAGGCCCTGAGTCAAATCAAACGCTTAGCGCTTCCATTTGCGGTTGCGTCATAAATTCGGTGTGACTCAAAAAGCAAAACGCACCGGTAATCTTGGCCACTTTGCGGATTGCAAGAAATTTTTTCTTTCGCGAATCAGCGTGCTGATTCATTTTCGCCTCCTGGGGTCAATCTGGAGGCCAACGTATGAACGTGATTGTTTTCGCTTCGCGTAAGGGGGGCTCGGGAAAAAGTACCCTGGCTGCTCACCTCGCCGCGCAAGTGCACAAGGCAACGAAGCCCTGTCTGCTGATCGATGCCGATCCGCAGGGCTCGCTGACTCTCTGGCACAAGCTGCGCGGCACCAACGAGCCGGCGATCAAGACGGCAGTGAACTCGGTCAGCGGGATCATTGCCCAGGCCAAGCGTGACGGCATCGAGTGGGTGTTCATCGACACGCCGCCGAACCTCTCGGCCGTGGTCGACGACTCCATCAAGAACGCCACGATGGTGATCATTCCGGCGCGGCCCGGCGTGTTCGACGTCAACGCCGTGCAGGAAACCATCCAGACCTGCCGCTCGATGCGCAAGCCCTATGCCGTCGTGATCAACGGCGCGCCCGCGCAGCGTGACGGCGCTGAAAGCCGCATCGTCGCGATCGCGCGCGAGGCGCTGGCGAAATTCCGCGCACCGGTGTGGAGCGGCCAGATCACCAACCGCGCCGATCTTCTGATGGCGCTCGGCCAGGGCGAAGGCGCCCGCGAATATTATGCGGAAGGCCGCGCTGCCGCCGAGATCAATCGACTGTGGGCCGCGATCGAACGCTCGATCAAGGCGATCCGCGGCACGGCGTCGGCGTCCGGTACGATGCACAAGCAAGCGGCGTAACAACGCCGCTTACGTTCGAAATGGAAAGAACGCGCGGCACTCGCGCGTTTTTTGTCGATTGATGGAACGTCATTCCGGGGCGATGCGCAGCATCGAACCCGGAATCTCGAGATTCCCCGATGCGCAATTGCGCATCTGCGGTCTGGTGCTTCGCACCATCCCGGAATGACCAATTCGGCGGCAGCCCTCACGCCACCATCAGCAGATAGAACACGATCACCGGCGCCAGGGTCAGGATCACCGACCAGATGCCGACAGCCCATAAAATATCCTCGGTCGTAAAGCCCGGCTCGGCACCCGGCCTCACGGCAACAAACCCATTCCTCGAATTCACGACGCCCCCGCGTTGGTCTTGGCAATGCGGAAGGCTGTACGCGAGCGGATTTAAGATCCCGGTCGGAATTTCGCGGGCATTTGCGCGCGGGTGCTACTTCGGATTAACCACAGCCCCGCCGGTCGGTCGCGTTCGGCCGGGGTGCCGTTCGCTTCAGTGCATTGCTCCGTCCCGATCGCGGATTGCGCCGAGATGCTCGTTGATCCGGAATACGATCAGGATGAACTCGGCGGCGATGCGCGAGAACACGATGCCGACGAAGACGCTGGCGATCGACGCGAGCAACTGGATGAATCCGACGAACGGGCTGATCGCCATCGCCGTGAGGCTCCACAGGATGCCGGAGATCCCGAACAGCACGATGACCGCGATCACCAGCCAGTAGAACGTCTTGATGATCGTGGGCGTGATGAAGCGGTCCCACTGAAACAGATCCTGGAAATCGAACATCATGGTTCTCCCGGCCAGCCGAATATGATTCGCGTCGCATGCATCCTACTGCGTCACCGCCGGCGTGATCACTTCATCCCGGGAGCCTGCGCCGCAGGCGTCCGTCGGGACGAGGCTTTCGCCGGCCAATGGTTCGGCACGGCGCCAGGCGCCTCCGCGACCAGAGGGATCGATACCGCAGAACCCCAAACCATCTCGCCTGCGCGAGCCCCGGACCGGGCGCCGGCAGTCCAGGGGCGAGCTATGCGAGTGGGCCGGTTGTGATTGCCGCAAATAACGGCCACAATCGGGCTTCCCTCCGGCATATCCTCACCCAATGACCACGCTGACCTTCGAAGACTTCAAGCCCGGCCGCTTCGGCACGTTCGGCCCGCGCCACGTTTCACGCGAGGAAATCCTCGCCTTTGCCGCCGAATTCGACCCGCAGCCGATGCATCTCGACGAGGAGGCGGCGAAGAAATCCATGCTCCGCGGCCTGTCGGGCTCGGGCTGGCATCTCGGCTCGCTGATGATGCGGATGCTGTTCGACGGCTTCATCCGCCGCACCGCCTCGCTCGGCTCGCCCGGGGTCAACGAGATGCGCTGGGTGGCGCCGCTGCGTCCGGGCGACGATTTGACGCTGGATGTCGACGTCGTCGAGGCGCGCGTCTCGAAGAGCCGGCCCGAGACCGGCATCGTCACCTTCAAGGGCACCATCCGCAACGCGCGCGGCGAGATGCTGTGCGAAATGGAGTCGCCGATCATCATCAGCCGCCGCGACGGCGCGAGCGCATAGGAGAGGTCATGCGCTTTTTTGAAGATATCGAGATCGGCGCGCGGCGCGAGTTCGGCTCCTTCACCTTCACGCCTGAGGACATCAAGCGGTTCGCCGCGCAGTTCGATCCGCAGCGCTTCCATCTCGACGAGGAGGAGGGGCGCAACTCGCTGTTCGGCGGGCTCGCCGCATCGGGCTGGCATGTCGCCAGCGTCTGCATGAAGCTGCTCGTCGCCGATGGCAAGCGGCTCGCCGCGGAAGCCGCCGCGCGCGGCGAACAGATCGCGGTCTGGGGGCCCTCGCCGGGCTTCCGCGAACTGCGCTGGATCCGCCCGGTGCTGGCAGGCGATACCATCAGCTTCACCAACCAGGTCGAGACCAAGCGCACGTCCGAAAAGCGGCCCGAATGGGGCATCCTTCAGGCCCGCAACACCGGCGTCAATCAGTGCAACGAGGTGGTGTTCTCGTTCCTCGCCACCGCTTTCGTGCCGCGGCGGAATCCCGGTTCCTGATGTTGCCCGCGCGCCTCTGATGTTGCCCGGACGCCATGGTTAGCGGATGACTTCTGCTGCCGACGCAGTTGTGCGTTGCGTGGAACTCAGTTTTTGCTAACGCATTCTGAACCTTTGTCCCTGCCTTATGGTTTGAGGGCACGGACATCTGGCAAGAATGACTGGGGATACCATGGCAGATCGCAGCGCGCTGAAACTCGTCGGCATTATCTTCGCGACGGTAACGGTTGTGGTGATGCTGGCCACCGGAATGGTCGTGAAGGGCTTTGCCGACGGCAATTATTCCTTCGAGACCACCGCGAGCATCGACCGCTGATTGACCGTCTGTAACTGCCGGCGCTCGAGGGAGCGCAGGTGGCGTGCATTTGCGCTTTTCAATGTGATCTGTCGGCAGGCTGCGTCACATTTCTTCCAAGCTTCAGTCTAAAGCGCGATGAGATTAGGTTGAATCGTCATCGCGCTTTAGCTCTTTGTTTGAGCATGATCTTCTCGGAAAACCGCTTCGCACTTTTCCGGTTCATGCTCTAACGATTCCAGATCAGCACCATCACGACCGTCGCGGCTGCCAATATGCCGATGAAGCGGATCATGATCGTGCCGATGCCCTGATGCGGCTGGCGCAGCGGAATCGGATCGGCGGCGTTATCCGGCCGGACGCTCTGCATGACTTCGTCTCCAAATGGATGCCCGGGCAGGGCGCGGTCCGAACGCGAATTCCGGATTGGACGCGGGCTCGACATCCCAAGTTCAAATCGGTTTCTGCAAAAATTGACGTCGCGGAGTTTACACCGCGCTGAATAACGAATCGTTCTGCGCTGAATCAGGCCGCAAAGCGAAGCCGCCGCCCCCCGTTCAGGAGGCGGCGGCGATCAGTTTGGGAAACTGAGTTGTATCAGCTGTTGCGCAGGCCGTCGGCGGCGCGCTTCCACTGCGAGACGTTGTCGGCGATCATGCGCGTCGACTTCATCGCGGCCTGGCTGAGCTGGGCATAGCCGGAGATCTCGCGCTGGACGCGCTGGCCCTCGGCATGCAGCAGGTCACGCAGGCTCTCGAGCTCGCCGATCAGCTTCTCGATCTCGGCGAGCGAGGTGCCGGCGACGCGCTGGATCAGCGAGTTGACGTTGCTGACGGTGGCATCGGTGTTGGTGTCGGTCGGCGCGGTCTCCGGGCTCGCCACCGGCCGGCGCAGATAGGCGATATCGTTGCGCACGAAGTCGCGGATGCCGGCTTCGACTTCCGAGACGGCGGCGAGGTTGGTGTCGACCTCGGACGTCGTTTCGACTTCGGTTTCCTCGGTACGGTTGGTGGCGTTCATCGGCTTTCCCCTTGTTCGCAATGGCGAAGCGCGGCTTGTCCCCCGCACGACGAATTGATGAAGTTACGGACCTATCAGTGCCGCCGAATTTGACCGCATCTGGGCCAAGTTGCGGCAATGCCTGATCATTTAGCGCGATAGAGCTAACAGACCGTTCACCATGAGCGCTTGTGGCCGGCGCTGATGCTCTTGTTGGTGGTGCCCTGGGAGGTCTCGCCGACCGAGCCGGAGACGGTAACGCCGTCGAACAGCTTCTGCTCGGCGCCGATCCGGCGCAGCCATCTGTCGTCGGAGGTCGACAGCGTCTGGCCTGCGGTGATGCTGGTGCCGGTGTCGTTAACGGACAGGCTCGCCGACTGATCGGTGTCGTAGCTGCGCGAGGGGTGGCTGATGATGCCGGGCACCGGGACCACGCCCTGCTGGATGAGGTTGTAGCCGTTCTGCAGCGTCAGCGAATATTGCTCCGACAGCGGCACCGACTTGCTCAAGGAGGTGCCGACCTTGCTCTGGTCGGCGGAGGGATCGACCCGCGCCTCGACCGAGGTCTTGTCCCAGATCGAGGCCACGCCGCCGGTCGAGATCGCGGCCCAGGCCGAGCCGCCGGACTGCGGCAGGCTGCCGCCATTGGCGAGCCGCTCCGACAATTGCTCCGACGTCGTCATGGTGCCTTGCCTTGCGACCGTCATGTCGGCGCCGATGCGGGTGTCGAGGAATGGCGAGATCGACTGCTTGACCGACACCGCCGACGAGCCGTTGGCTTTGTTGTTGGTCGACCAGGATGGATCCTTGCCGGCGACGCTGGCGGGCCTCGCCGCACGCTTCGGCGCCAGCGTGGGCAGGCTGGTGGAATCGGTGTCGAGCTGGCTCCAGTCGAGCTTGCTCTCGTCGATGTCCTTCAGGATGTCGGCGTCATTGGCATTGGCCGCCGGCGGCTCCTCGTCGGCCGCAGCCTCGGCGTTATCAGCTGCGGTATCCTGGGCGGCGGGAGCGATCTGCCATGGCGGGGTTTGCGCGGCGGCCGGCAGCGCCATCGCCAGGCTGAAGCCGGCTGCCAGCACCTGCAGCCTTGCCCAGCCAAATCGTAATGTGAAAGTCATTCCCAGCCTGCAAATTCCAGAGCCGCAGCATGCATTGCCGTGGCGCAAAATTGTGGCATCGGCGCTCTGAAAGCAAGTGATCAACGCGTGATCGTCATGTCCGGGACAAACGCGCGGCGCGTCCCGAGCGCGGCCGTTCGGGGCTGGCAAAACAGGCCGCCGCTGCCGGGGCAGGGGCCCCGGACATGACGAAGGCGTGAAATCGAAAAGCCGTCAGACCGCGATGCGCGGCAGATGGATCGGGTAGCCGACGGTCTGCTCGACGAGGTCGAAACTGTCGACCAGCACGCGGAAGCTCGTCAGCTTGCCGGCCCTGAACTGCGCGAAATGCGCGATCCGGAGCGAGATCGGCTTGTTGGAGTCGAGTGCCGTCAGCGAATAGCGCAGCATCGAGGCTGCGGAATCCACGCCGAGCATGATCTGTTCCCGGTCGAAGCGGTGAACCCTGAGGTTCTCGCCGATCTGCCGGATCACCTCGAGCACTGCGGCCTTGCCGCGGCGCGCGCCGAAAAAGGAAAACAGGTCGATCGGCCCATAGATGGACCATTCGACCTCGTCGTCGAGCAGCGGCTCGATATCTGCAAGCTGGCGTTCGTTGATCGCGCGATGCAATGCGCGCGAAAAACGCCAGAGACTATGCTCTGTCATTTTGGCCTTGTCCTGAAACTGGATTTTCAAACGCAAACGGATGGCAGGGGGTCAGCGCCGACGCCTTGCCAGGTTGCTGCACATCGCTATTGCGGCCTGAAATAGTGCGGAACGGCAAAAACGCAAATGACTTTTTTGCAATGCACAATTGCGCGGAATTTTACCGGAATGTGACCGCCGACCTCTGGATTCTGGTTCTGACGCGCTTTTTTGATGCGAACCGGCATCCACCCCGCACCACGTGCGGAGCAGGCTTCGCGCGAAAACGCTCCGGTCGCCGCAATTCAGCGGTCGCGCTGCCGCACCGGTTGCCGCTCGATCACGATCTCGGCGTCGCGGATCGCCACCACCGCGAACAGCAGCGCGCCGCCGATGCCGCCGATCGCGGCGCCGAGCGGCATGAAGGTGAAAAACACCAGTGTTCCGCTGTCGATACCAGAGGTTCTGGCCAATCCGATCCAGCTAAGCCCGGCTCCGATGCCGAAGGCGGCGCCGCCAAGGGCGCCCAGCGCCAAGCCAAGCACAGCGAGCAATGCGACTTTCATGGTGATTTCAGCCCCGACCGCAACAAGCCCAGTAATAAGTCAGCGCCGGGCCGTCGAGGTTCAACGCCGGCGTTGCGAATTTGCCTGCACGATGTCGTCGTGCCCGGTCAGCGCCGCCGCGACGTCGCGCTCCAACACCTGCTGGACGAGGTCGAAGGTGTCGATGATCTCGCGGATCTCGGTGATCTTGCCGTCGCGTAGCGTGTAGAACACCGCGACGTCGAACTGCACCACGCGGGCATTGTTGCGCTTGCGGAAGAACACGCGCAGCTGCGCGGCGACCCTGTCGCCCTGGGTCACCACGATCGGCGCCTCGTAGCGCATGTCCGAATAGCGCTCGTGGATCGTGGTCCACATCTGGCGCAGCGCGGCCTTGCCGCGGTGCTGGCCCATATGCGGAAGAATGTCGATCGGGGCGTTGGCGAGAAACGCGACGTCGTCGCTGCAGCGATCGAGCGCGCCCTCGATGCCACCGGCATAATAGACGTCGAGGAAGTTCAAGACGCGCTGCCGGTTCAAATCCTCGCCCATGATCGACTCCGCCGGTCCGACTCGCTCTGGCCCGGCATTGTGAACCGGAGCATTCCACAATCAAACAACATATGTTTGACGCGCGAGACGCGATTAGGTTCGGCAACCAGCGCGTGCATTGTGGCACAAAATGCATGCGGCGCGCCGGTTCGCGCAATGCGACGACGGGCGGCTGTCGCGGTGCAGGCGGCGGTTTATTCCGCGTCTGCGCCGCTTAAATCTTCGCGCCCGCGGCCTTGCCGCGGCGCCGCCGGCCCGTATGCTTCGCGGCGGAAGGCGGCCGAACAGAGCCGCCCCCGATGGGGAGAGACCAATGAAGCGCATCACCCACTTCGCCGCGATCCTGTCGCTGCTGGCATGCCCGGCGATCCCGCCCGCCTTCGCGCACACGCCGCAGCAGCCTGCCCACCAGCTCTACAATGAAGGCGACCTGAAGCTCGAGAGCGGCGAGGCGATCAAGGATTTCTCGATCTCCTACGTCACCCACGGCACGCTGAACGCGAAGAAGTCGAACGCCATCCTGATGGTGACCGCGATCTCGGGCAATCATCACCGGCTCGATTTCATGATCGGCCCCGGCAAGGCGCTCGACCCCGACAAGTACTTCATCGTCTGCACCGATGCGATCGGCAACGGGCTGACCACGTCGCCGAGCAATTCGAAGGCGCAGCCGCGGATGCAGTTCCCGAAATTCGCGATCCGCGACATGGTGGAATCGCAGTACCGGCTGATGAGGGAGAAGCTCGGCATCGACCATGTCGTCGCCGTGGTCGGCCCCTCGATGGGCGGCATGCAGGCGCTGCAATGGGGCGTCAGCCATCCGGACTTCATGGACGCGCTGGTTGCGATGGTGCCGCTCGCGAAGACGCCGGCCTGGTCGGTCGCGGTGATGGAGGCCTCGCGCAAGGCGATCATGAACGATCCCGCGTGGAAGGACGGCAATTACGAGGCGCCGCCGGAGAAGGGCCTCAAGCTGTTCCGCGATATCGTCGCGCTGCTCGCGGCGCGCACGCCCGACATGTATGCGGCGCAGTTCAAGTCCGGCCCCGACGTCCTGCCCTGGATGGCCGAGCAGGAGACCGCGCTGTGGAAGCTGTTCGACGCCAACGACTGGATCTACCAGAGCTGGGCCTATGACCGGCACGATGTCGGCACCACGGCCGGGTTCGGCGGCGACACCGCGAAGGCGCTGGCGTCGATCAAGGCGAAGACGCTGATCCTCACCGGCACCAAGGACCTGCTCAATCCCGAATTCGAGCCGAACCAGATAGCTAAGAACATTCCCGGCGTGACCATCAAGACGATCAGCCCGGGCACCGTGACCGGCCACGCTTCGGCCGGCGGCTTCTTCCCGGCGGATGTCGAGTTTCTCAACCGCGAAACCGGGGTGTTCCTCGACGGCGTGACCGACGGCGGCAAGAAACTGAACTGATCGGCTGAGTCGGCCGCGTCTCGCAGACGTGGAGCACGCGGCGGGCAGCTGTCCGCGAGTTAATGAAACCTCCGCCCGCGCGCCCGGTTGGTTCGGCGTGGGCGACGCATCCGCAATCAGGAGTTCCGTATGAGAAACACCATGCCGCTTGCCGTCGCCGCCCTGGTTGTCTCCAAATAAATCATGCGAGCGCGCACCGCGCGACGGTGAGCCGGCGTCGACGCCGGCCACGAGGCCTTGAGCTCCTCCGGGGCCGGCCGGTGAAATCGCGCCGGCTCGCTGTCGCGGTGCGTTCGACAACAGCCAATCCGACGGCGCCGCCTTGCCGGCGGAGGGGTCGATGGTGAACCGCTTCGTCTTCCCGGAACCGGCGGTGCCGCTTCGCCGTTGATGCGGCAGCATTGCATTGGAGCCGCATCATGAAATCGATTGTTCTCGCGTCCGTCATTGCCGTCAGCGCGTTTGCCGCGGCGTCACCGGCCGACGCCAAGGGTTGCATCAAGGGCGCGATCGTCGGCGGCGTCGCCGGTCATTATGCCGGCCATCACGGCATGCTCGGCGCCGCCGCCGGGTGCCTCTACGGCCGCCATCACGCCAAGCAGCAGCGCCAGCAGCAGCCGCAGTCACAGCCCGCGCAGCAGGAGAAGCTGTAGGGTCAGTTGTGAAGCCACGCTCCGGGAACGTGGAAGCCACGTTCCTGGAACGAAGTCTCGTTCCGGGAACGCCGCCCGCACCGGCCGCGTTGTCTCCATGCGTAACGGAGACGATGATGACGAAACCAAAGACAAAGACCATCCAGCCCGTTCCCGACGACAACAAGAGCCACAAGGGCCCCGGCAGCACCCCCAGCGTTCCCATCGACACCACCAAGGGCCATCGCGACGACGAGAAGCACAACATCCGCGAGCAGGCCGCGCACGGCAATCTGATCCAGAACACCAGCAACAAGCGATCGGGGTAGGGCGCGCGGGCGCGAGGCGGCGCCACATCCTCAGGCGTCGTCCTGGCGAAAGCCAGGACCCATTACCCCAAATGCGAATTGTTGCGCGACACTGGGGCCGCGGTCCTGCCGACAACCAAAGCCGGTGGTAATGGGTCCTGGCTTTCGCCAGGACGACTTCCGAATATGTGGTTCGGCCGGTGCGTCATACTTCCGCATTCTCGCGACATGATTGGCCCGAGCTTTGCGCTTCCCTTGCGCGCTGTTGCCGATCGGCCTTATCTGCGAGCATGCAGATCAGGGACGAACGCCCCGAAGACGCCGCCGCGATCAGCCGCATCACGGCGGCCGCCTTCGCGAATGCGCCGCACAGCAGCGGCACCGAAGCCCGCATCGTCGAGGCGCTGCGCGCGGCCGACGCGCTGACGATTTCGCTGGTGGCTGTATCCGACGACGGCAGCATCGCCGGCCACATCGCGTTCTCGCCGGTGCAGATCGATGGCGTAGCCGGACGCTGGTACGGCCTCGGCCCGGTCTCGGTCGCACCCGACCTGCAACGGCGCGGAAGCGGCGGCGCGCTGATCCGCGACGGACTTGCTCGTCTCGTGACGCTGAATGCCGACTGCTGCGTCCTGCTCGGCGATCCCGCCTATTATAGCCGCTTCGGCTTTGTCAGCGATCCCGCGCTGACCTATGGCGGCGAGCCCAGCCCGTACTTTCAGCGGCTGGTGCTGAAGGGCGATCCGCCGAAGGGGGATGTGAAGTACCATGCGGCGTTCGATGTGACGTGATCAGGTACCGCCTCAAGACGACGTGACTTACGGCAGCGTCATTTCCTCGATCCGCGCCGGCACCGCGCCAAAATCGCTGAACCGGGCCCAGTTCGGCCGTATCCGCACATAGCCGATGTTCGGCCATGTCTCGCGCTCCGGCCCGTCGGGCCACGCCGCGAAATACACCTGCTTGCAGGCGATGAGCTCCGCGCCGCTCGGGAAGTCTGCGACGCCCTCGACCTGCGCGGTCTGCTCGGCGTCCCAGCCGATCACCAGCGCCGCGCGCGGATCGGCGCGGAGGTTCTGGTATTTGCGCGAGGTGGTCAGCGTGTCGAAGATGATCTCAAGATCGTCGCTGACCGCGATCCCGACGACCGCCGCCTGGGGCGCGCCATTGTGAACCGTGCTGACCACCGCGAGACGATGCATCCGCAGGAAGGCGAGCAGCTCGGCGCGCGTCATGATCTACCTTTTCTTCCACCCGCCCCGTTTCCCTGGCGCGCCGCCGCTCGACCGCGGCGACGGGCCGAACTCCGGCCCCGACTGCCGCGAGTCGGTCGGCTGGATGATGCGGCTCGTGGTGCCGAACGGCTTTGCCGGCAGCGCGCCGCTGGGGCGGAAGGGCAACGATTCCGGGCCGTGCATCTCGTCGAGATCGGGCTTGTGGACGCGCGAGCCCGCCTTGCCGCCGCGGCTTGCCTTGAGCGAGGTCTGCGCCGACTTGTTCTTCAATGCGCCGACCGGCAGGTTGGCGGCGTCGCCGTATTTTCGGGTGCCGGCATAGGCGCCGGCCTGCTTCTGCACGTTGCGCTGCTTGGCGGTGGGGTCGTCGACCACGGCCATCTCGGTGGCGCGCAGCCGCTTGACCTCGTCGCGCAGTCGCGCGGCCTCCTCGAAGTTCAAATCGGCCGCGGCCTCGCGCATCCGCGTTTCGAGATCGCTCAGCACGGCCTCGAAATTATGCCCGATCGAGATCACGTCATCGGCCATGCCGCCGTCGCCGATCTCGACCAGCACGTGGTCGCGTTCGTAGACGGAGTTGAGGATGTCGCCGATCGACTTCTTCACGCTCTCCGGCGTGATGCCGTTGGCCTCGTTGTACTCGACCTGCTTCTCGCGGCGCCGCGTGGTCTCGGCCATCGCGCGCTCCATCGAGCCGGTCATGCTGTCGGCATAGAGGATCACCTTGCCGTCGACGTTGCGCGCGGCGCGGCCGATGGTCTGGATCAGCGAGGTCTCGCTGCGCAGAAAGCCTTCCTTGTCGGCATCGAGGATCGCGACCAGCGCGCATTCGGGAATGTCGAGGCCCTCGCGCAACAGGTTGATGCCGACCAGCGCGTCGAATGCGCCGAGTCGGAGATCGCGGATGATCTCGATGCGCTCGATGGTGTCGATATCAGAGTGCATGTAGCGGACGCGGATGCCCTGCTCATGCAGATATTCGGTGAGGTCCTCCGCCATGCGCTTGGTGAGCACCGTGATCAGCGAGCGATAGCCGGCTGCCGCCGTCGCGCGCACCTCGCCGACGAGATCGTCGACCTGGGTGCGGGCAGGGCGGATGTCGACCGGCGGGTCGATGAGGCCGGTCGGACGGATCACCTGCTCGACGAACACGCCGCCGCTTTCGTTCAGCTCCCAGCCGCTCGGCGTCGCCGACACCGCCACCGTCTGCGGCCGCATCATGTCCCACTCCTCGAAGCGGAGCGGCCGGTTGTCCATGCAGGAGGGCAGGCGGAAGCCGTATTCGGCGAGCGTCGCCTTGCGGCGGAAGTCGCCGCGGAACATGGCGCCGATCTGCGGCACGGTGACGTGGCTCTCGTCGGCGAAGATCAGCGCGTTGTCCGGCACATATTCGAACAGCGTCGGCGGCGGTTCGCCGGGGCGGCGCCCGGTGAGATAGCGCGAATAGTTCTCGATGCCGGCGCAGCTTCCGGTCGCCTCCATCATCTCGAGATCGAAGGTGGTGCGCTGCTCGAGTCGCTGTGCCTCCAAGAGGCGGCCCTGGTCGTTGAGCTGGTCGAGGCGCATCTTCAATTCTGATTTGATCGACTTAATCGCCTGCACCAGCGTCGGGCGCGGCGTCACATAGTGCGAATTGGCGTACATCTTGATGAATTCGAGCTCGTCCTGCTTGTGGCCGGTGAGCGGATCGAACTCCTCGATCGTCTCGATGGTGTCGCCGAACAGGTTCACCCGCCAGGCGCGGTCCTCATAGTGCGCCGGGAAGATGTCGATGACGTCGCCGCGGACGCGGAAGGTGCCGCGGGTGAAGTCGGCCTGGGTGCGCTTGTACTGGAGAGCAACGAGGTCGGCGATGAGCTGCCGCTGATCGATGCGCTCGCCCTTCTTCAGCGCGAAGGTCATCGCGGTGTAGGTCTCGACCGAGCCGATACCATAGATGCAGGACACCGAAGCGACGATGATGACGTCGTCGCGCTCGAGCAGCGCGCGCGTCGCCGAGTGGCGCATGCGGTCGATCTGCTCGTTGATCGAGGAATCCTTCTCGATATAGGTGTCGGTGCGCGGGACGTAGGCTTCCGGCTGGTAGTAGTCGTAATAGCTGACGAAATACTCGACGGCGTTGTCGGGGAAGAAGTTCTTGAACTCGCCATAGAGCTGGGCGGCCAGCGTCTTGTTCGGCGCCAGGATCAGCGCCGGACGCTGCGTCGCCTCGATCACCTTGGCCATGGTGTAGGTCTTGCCCGAACCGGTGACGCCGAGCAGCACCTGGGTGCGGTCGTTGCGGTCGATGCCCTCGACCAGTTCGGCGATCGCGGTCGGCTGGTCGCCCTTCGGCTGATAGTCGGACTTGATCTCGAAGCGCACGCCGCCTTCGGATTTCTCCGGGCGCGGCGGGCGGTGCGGGGTCCACACCCGCATCGAGCCGTCGTCCTTGCGGAACTCCGGGCGGCCGTCGCGGATCAGGTTCTCCAGCGCGTCGGCGGTCGCCTTGACGCCGAGCGCCTCCATCTTGCTGCGCGGCGGCCGCGCCAGGGCCTCCTCGTCGTCCTCGGCGGTCGGCAGGCCGAGCTGCCGCGCCAGTTCCGGATCGAGGGTCGGGATGGTGGCCGAGGTGCCGTAATTGGCCTGCGGGGCCTCGCCGAGGCCCGAAGTATCGCGCCTTGCGACGTCCTCGCTGGTCTCGCGCGTCGACGCCCGCGCGCGATGCGCCGCGGCCTCGCCGCCGGCGCGGCGGTCCCAGGAATTGTCCGGCGGCGGCTGCAGGCCGGTGCCCGAACCCATGCCGGCATCGCCGCGGTTGATCGCGGGATTAAGCAATTCGGCAAGCGCGGGCCCGATCGGGAGGACCTCGGGCCGGTGTGCTTTGGATTTGGGGGTTTTGCCGGGCTTTTTCGGAGTGTTCGGTGTCTTCGCCATGCCCCGAATATGGGACGAGTCCGGCAGCGAGAAAAGGGCAAACGGCGGCCGGATAGCTGCGCGGGCGAGGTTGCTGACAGCAGGGTGTCAGCAGGGGCGCGCGGTCGCGGAGTTCAGGCCCGCGGCAGGTCGACGATGTCGAGATGGATCCCGCCGCAGCCGTCGCAGCGCATGGTCCAGTATTCGGCGGCGCGGCCGGGGATCACGCGCAGCAGCGAAAGCGATGCGGCGCATTCCGGGCAGCTGGTGCGGACCTGCGCCGGCCAGACCGGATCCGGCTCGCATTGCGGGACGGCAACCACGACGTTGCCGGTCACGCCGACGCTTCGGCCGCCGGCATTGTCATGCCATAGCGTTGCGGGAACCGGTCGATAGCCCGCTTCGCGTCGGCGATCGCCGCATCCGGATCGGACCACGCAAAGCCGATGTCGAGCGTCGGAAACAGCATGCCATCGATGACGACCGGCCTTTGATCGACCCGTTGAACCCTGGCGTGCCATTGCCCCTTCCCCACTTCGAACGACTTGATCTCAAAACCGCTGTAAATCATGTGCGACCTCGAAACGCCCTTTTCATAGGAAGCACGAGCGCGTTGCGCTAAATGTGAAGCAGTTCACAACTCGCCGGGTTTATTTCCGCCCAGCAAAGGAACCGGGAGAAAAAGTCGACTTTGCTTCGAGCAGCGAGCTCCGCTTCACCTCGCCCCGCGTGCGGCTCTCCGATTCACACATTTTGGAGTCTCAGGGTCGAGCCGTATTTGATGCGCTGGAAGTCGTCGAGGCCCCGGCGCATGGTTTTTGGGCCGGGTTTGTCATAGTAACCGGTCCAGCCGCCAAGACGAGCGATGACCCATGCGGCGAAGGCGAGCGATCCCTTTGAATGCGGGTTCTGTTGGCGCGCGGTTTTGCCT